>CAYHYQ010000009.1:0-14562 GCA_964360715.1 uncultured Candidatus Saccharibacteria bacterium | reverse complement strand
GGCGCTGGCGCAACGCTTAACTGATTATGTGAATCAACAGCGCCCCGAACCGGAAATTCGTTAATCCCCCCGATACCGTCGGGGGGTTTTTTGTGGGCAACTCGGTTTGCACTCTGTGATATTTACGGCGATAATGTATACATGAAATATTATTCTTTGGCTCGTTTCGCAACCGCGCTTATTGTTACGGGTTTAATCGGTACCAATGTTTGGTTAGCGACAAAAAATAAGAACCTTGAAAGCGAGGTGCCTAAATTGCAAGCCCAAATCCAAGAATTGACAAATAGAACATTAACGCCAATCCCGCCGGCAAAAGCTCCGGCCGTCACAAAAGTTTCACCCGCATTCGGTACGGCCGGTACGAGTATAACCATCACCGGCAGTGGATTTCTAAAAAACAGTAATGTCGTGCACATTGATTGGGGTATAATCCCCGATGTCGGTTCAAGCGATGGCATAACTTTAACGTTCATCATGCCTGATAAGTTCCTGCCCGAATGCGCTTTCGTAAAACCTGCCTGTGCTCTGACAGCGCGTAAACCGGAGGTACCGGGTCACACTTATAGTGTTTTCATATCGAACATGAATGGTCACAGTGAAGCAATTGAATTTTTACTGACAAAAGAAAACAAAATTTCTAAGGCGGTTTCGCTATCGGAATTAAAGCCAATCGCCGGCCGCATCGCCACTGTCGTCACAGTTACCGGCAAAGGGTTTTTACGCACCGGCAATACAATCGTGTTTGGTTATCACGAATATACCAATGTAAGTTCAAAGGATGGCAAAACGCTCTCGTTTGCGGTGCCGGCCGCGCTCATATTTCCATGCAAACCAAAGATGCCTTGCCCCACGCATAACGCCCAACCGGTCGTACCCGGTCCCTACTCGGTCTACGTCTACAATTCTCGCGGCGCCAGCAATATACTTACATTTACAGTAACTGAATAATATTGCGTCTGGCACAGCTCTGCGCTAGGATATCGGGATGAAATCATGGCCTTACATAGTAGCATTAATACTTGCTGAAGCACTGGTTCTTGTCGGTTTATTTGTGTTATCTAATGCACTAAATCCTGAACAGGCCTCGCGTTCTGTATTTATCGCCATAACCATTTTGGTTGTCCTCGCCATCACCGGATTTATCGGCTTGATATTTGCCGCGCTCGTGGCGATACGCCATGAGTTAACCGGCAAGCGTCTACGCCGGATACTCGTTACAAGCTGTATTCTCGCCATCATACTTGTGATGGTTCGCATTCAAACATTACCTTAAAATAAAACTATCATGTCTGAAACAATTAAAATTAACAGCGCCGACGCGGAACGCCTGCAGAAAGAACTGTCTCAAAAAAACGATGCTGAAAGTAAACGCATGTTGCGTTTCTTAAGTATGCCTGATTTATCACGCCAGCCGGGCAATCCAATCCATGAATTGGCCCAGTGTATTTTAAATCTGCCTGATTTCAAAGAATTTGATGTTATTGAGGTACCGGAAATCGTACCGGCCGACATCAGTTTCGATTTATTCGATTTCCCGGCGAATCATCCGGCACGCTCGCGTTCCGACACCTATTACGCCGATGACAATAATATTTTGCGCACTCACACTACAGTTATGTGGTATTACTATCTCATGGCCGCGAGCATTAAAGCGCGCCTCGCCAAGGGTGAAGCCGTCGGCTCGCTATCACACGGCAAAGTGTACCGCAAAGATGAAATTGACCGCCACCACATGAATGTTTTCCATCAAATGGATGGTTGGTATCTTTGCCCGAAAAATCAAAAAATAATTACCGCTGAAGATCTGCAAAATGTTTTAATATCCATTGCCAAAGCCGTTTTCGGTCCCGCTGTGCAGTATCGCTTTAACAAAGATACGTTCCCGTATACCGAGCCGAGTTTGGAAATGGAAATTATGAAAGACGGCGCATGGGTTGAAGTCCTGGGCAGTGGCGTGGTACGGGGGAGCGTGCTCGACAAACTCGGCATTGATTCGGATATCTATAACGGCTGGGCCTTCGGTTTCGGTCTTGAACGTTTGGCCATCATCAGTATGGAGTTGCCCGATATCCGCTTGCTGTGGTCTACCGATGAACGTGTCAAACGCCAATTGAAACTTGGCACAAAATACAAAGAGGTTTCCAAATATCCGCCGATTATCCGCGATATTTCATTTGTCGTACCTACAAATTTCGTACCTAACAATTATTTCGATTTAATCCGTGACATTGGCGGCGATTTAGTTGAAGAAGTAAAACTACTCGATAAATATGAAAATGCCGAAAAATTCGGTGCTGACAAAATCAGTTACACTTATCGCATTATCTATCGCTCTAACGAGCGTACGCTGACAACCGAAGAAATAGACCCTCTGCAAAAGAAAATATACGATGAAACAGCCAAACAATTCAAAGCCGAAGTACGGTAATTCAAGAGTGGATATTTGGCTTTGACTATTCTAAAACGGAGTTCTATACTCACGGCAAGTAATTAACCACCAAAAACTATGGGAAACAATATAACAGAGCAGGGACCAATGACAACGGCTACTGAAAATCCAAAAAAAGCTTACGCCGACATAGCCGCAGAAACAGCAGAAAAAGAGGGGTCAACGAAAAATATAGATGAGAGTTTAGAAAGAACTTTCGCTCGAATGACAGACGAAGATTTGGCAACCGCGGCACAAAAAGCTACGGAGAAAGGTTGGGAAAATAATCTGGTAATTATAAAAAAAGAAATTGCCAGGCGTGAAAAAGAGAGTAAAGAGATGGCTGTAGCCGCATAAAGGATAGCTAACAAAGATTGGTTTGCGCTAAAAATCGTGTTGCGTACAGGTCTGAAAACTGCTATACTTATAGGTGGATCAGCACGCCCCGCATCAGCGGGCTGCTGTTTGTTCTAACCCTTCATTATGACTACAGACGATCCCAAAAAAACCGGTTCCTATACCGCCAAAGATATTGATGTTTTAGAAGGACTCGAGCCGGTGCGCAAACGGCCGGGCATGTATATCGGTTCAACCGGCGTCGAAGGCCTGCATCATTTGATTTGGGAAGTCGTTGATAATTCGCTCGATGAAGCCATGGCCGGTCATGCCAACCGTATCGAGATCACACTTCTACCCAAAGACCAAGTATGCATTTCAGATAACGGCCGTGGCATTCCGATCGACATTCACCCTAAAACAAAAAAATCCGCGCTTGAAACGGCGGCTACGGTTTTACACGCTGGCGGTAAATTCGGTGGTGAAGGATACAAGGTTTCGGGTGGTTTGCATGGTGTTGGCTTATCAGTGGTAAATGCACTCTCAACCTGGATGAAAGCCGAGGTGCGCCGTAAGCCCGATGCCTTTGTTCAAGAATACAAACAGGGCAAACCGCAATATGCCGTCAAAAAAGTCGGTAAAACAAACGAAACCGGCACCACCATTACCTTTGAACCGGATCCGACGATTTTCAAAGAAATCGCTTTCAATTGGGATCATATTCTCACGCATCTGCGCCAACAGGCCTATTTAACGCGCGGCGTAACTATTATTGTGCTTGACGAACGCAATCCGATTATCGCGATACGACCGGAGAACAAAAAAGAAACACCCCAGATACCCACACACACTTTTTATTTTGAAGGTGGCATTGTGTCATATGTCAGTTATCTTAACCGCAACAACGAAGTCGTACACCCCACAATTTTCTACACTAACAAAGAACAGCAGGAAATGATGGTTGAAGTGGCCTTGCAATACTCTGATGCCCTCCAAGGCCATGAGCTCTCATTTGCGAATAACATTCAAACAAGCGAGGGTGGTATGCATTTGACCGGTTTTCGTTCAGCGATTACACGCACTATTAATGACTACGCGCGCAAAAACGCCTTACTTAAAGAGAAAGATGAAAACTTGACCGGCGAGGATGTGCGCGAAGGCCTCACCAGTATTGTGTCTGTAAAATTACGTGAACCGCAATTTGAAGGCCAGACAAAGGCCAAGCTCGGCACACCCGAAGCGCGCACGGCCGTGGAAACGGTTATTAATACCGAATTACCGGATTGGTTTGAGCGTAACCCAGCCGACACCCGGGCCATTATTGGCAAAGTTATTTTAGCTTCAAAAGCCCGTATGGCCGCCAAAGCCGCGCGTGATACCGTTATCCGCAAAGGCGCGCTCGACGGTTTTACTTTGCCCGGTAAATTGGCCGACTGTTCCTCGAAAGACCCGAGCGAATCCGAAATCTTCATCGTTGAAGGCGATTCTGCCGGCGGTTCGAGCAAACAAGCGCGTAATCGCAAAACCCAGGCGATTTTGCCGTTACGCGGTAAAATTCTGAATGTTGAAAAAACGCGTATTGACCGTATGCTCGGCCATGAAGAAATCCGCGCACTGGTTATCGCCATGGGCACATCAATCGCCGAAGAATTTGATGTCACCAAACTGCGCTACCATAAAATCGTCATCATGACCGATGCCGACGTTGACGGCGCACACATCCGCACGCTGTTGCTCACGTTGTTCTATCGTTACTTTCCGAAATTAATTGAAGGCGGTTTTATTTACATCGCCCAACCGCCGCTCTATCAGATTAAAAAGGGGAGCGTTATGCACTGGGCTTACAGCGACGATGAAAAAGAGCGCATCTTGGCTTCTATGAGTAAACTCGCGGCCGCGGCCAGCGCCAATAAGGCAAAGATAAAAGCCGCCGATGGTAAAACACAGCCCAAAGTTGTGGCCGGCTGGGAAGTCAGCAGTATCGAAGATAACAACACTGTCCCGGATGGGACAAAAGCAAAGACGGATACCGCTGAACTGGGCGAAGCCGATGGTATGCAAACCATCAGTGGTGTTACCATCCAGCGCTACAAGGGTTTGGGTGAAATGAACCCTGATCAGCTTTGGGACACAACACTTGATCCGGCCAAACGCGTACTTTTGCAAGTCACCATAGACGATGTTGAAAAGGCCGACGAAATATTTAATATTCTTATGGGCAGTGACGTTATGCCGCGTAAAAAATTTATCCAAACGCGCGCCAAGCATGTCAAAAACCTCGATATCTAGGGCTTATTGCAAAACAATATAGCACATGGTATTCTCAAGAAAGCCCATTCGGGGGCTTTTTAGAATGAGTCCTGTTAGAGAGCATCTGCTGATTTTGTTTAGCAACGAAACTAAGCATATACTTTTTAACTGGAACTCTCTGACGGGATGAGTAAAGTAATCACATTTTTCAAAGAAGTTCGTATCGAAATGGCGAAAGTGGCTTGGCCGACACGGCGTGAAACGACTGTCGCCACGGCCAGCGTCATCGGCCTGAGCGTGGCGGTTGCCGCGTATTTAGCATTACTCGACTTACTGTTTGTTAGTATTCTGAAAGCATTCCTCGTTCAGTAACATGGCAAAACAACTTACAACCGGTGAACGCCACTGGTATGCCTTGCATACCTATTCGGGTTATGAAGATAACGTTGCGCGCAATTTAAAACAGCGTATCGAGTCACTCGGTTACGAAGATAAAATTTTCAGTGTCTTGGTGCCAAAAGAAAAGAAGATTCGCATCAAGGGCGGCAAGCGTGAAACCATCGAAGAAAAAGTTTATCCGGGTTATGTGCTGGTTGAAATGATTGTTACCGATGACTCCTGGTATGTGGTGCGCAATACACCTAACGTCACCGGCTTTATCGGCGCCGGTATTGTACCTACGCCATTATCGCAGGAAGAAATTGACGGCCTCTTTAAGCGCATGGGCGTTGATGAGCCGAAATTCAAATTTGACGTCGCGGCGGGGGATAGCGTCAAAATTGTTGACGGTCCGTTTAAAGATTTTGATGGCCGGGTCTCAGAGATTGATCAGGAACGCGGTAAGCTCAAAGTGCTTATTTCCATGTTCGGGCGCGAAACGCCCGTCGAGCTTGACTATCTACAGATAAAAAAACTATAATCCCACATCTATGGCTGTAAAAAAAATCAAAACAATATTGAAGCTCCAGCTCGATGCGGGTAAAGCCACACCAGCCCCGCCGGTTGGTACTGCTCTGGGGCCCCACGGTTTAAACATCGCTGATTTCGTGCGCCAATTTAACGAGGCCACTCGCGAAAAAGCGGGCGAGGTTGTGCCGCTGGAAGTTACCGTTTATGAAGACCGCACGTTTTCGTTCATCATGAAAACGCCACCGGCGGCCTTTTTACTCCGCAAAGCCGCGGCCGTCGAGAAGGGTTCTGGTGAACCCAATAAAAAGAAAGTTGGCTCGGTCACGAAAGACCAAATACGTAAAATCGCCGAGCAAAAAATGGTAGATTCAAATGCCAATGACGTTGATGCCGCCATGAAAATCGTCGAAGGCACCGCCCGCTCAATGGGCATCACCGTAAAATAAAAGTTTAGTATTATACCTTTTCAAAAGCGACTAAACGGTCGCTTTTGACTTATATTAGAAATTATGTTAATAATTCACAGTACCTTAAAAGGAGCCAGTATATGGCACGAACACATAAAGAACGACATGCGTGGAAAACAAAGGAAAGAAAAAGAACTGGGCAATCTAATCCCGATAAAATAGCGCTTCACCGAAAGAGATTCCTTGAGATGCTCGAACAACAAAGCATGGTCAGGAATTGTTATAGACCAATCGTTTTCCAGTCACGCCTGACATTTCTCGAGGAAGGCCTGACTGAATTATCAATGTATGGGAATAAAATCGAAGACATTCCATTTCTTGTTGACGATCCTGCTTCCTGTCATTATGTGGTGACTGCCCACATTCATAACTTTAATGAAAGTTATGAGACGGATATTCTGTCTCAGCATGTACAACGCGTTAAATATCTTGGACAAGATTGTCATCTCATGGTACAGGCCGGGGAAACAAGAGTATGTTCCTCGATTATTGCCTGCCGCTACAGACGCTGGCTTGAAGATAGCGGTAGACCAGGGTGCACACTGCGATAATTCACAGCACATTGAAACACGAGGAGAAGCATGACACAAGCTATCGTTCTCTATTTGCCGGTCTTGCATCAGGGTTATATCAATTTCTTTCAGGGACACGCAAAAGATGCGTATCGCTGTCTGATCCTAGATCGCACAACACTACCTGCATTAGACCACCTGCGGCGGGATATGCGGGCGCTGACGGCCACAGAAGCGATGGCGGCCTTGGCTGGTTGGCAAACGGTATCCGTACAACAAGGAAAAATGCCGCGCTTGTTTCCATTATCCGTCGGTGCGCCAACAACGCTTGAATATCTGGGCTTCTGTCATCGTCAAAGCCAGAATCCGATTGTGATGCCCGAGGAAGATATTTCACATAGCATCGCCAGACAGTTTTTCGATGGTTGTCAGGTTATCTATGATTCCACATTTTTACGTTGGGACATGGGGCGCTCGCAAGCTGAAATGGCTATTGAAACTGCCACAACTGTAACCAACGATGAAGCGGCGCGTAGGTTTATGCACATTGCCGAAACCGAGGCGGTGCGGAGCGCCGATTGGTGGCGGCAAGTAGGTGCCGTGGTTGTTAAAGATGATGACATATTGCTGAGGGCATTTAATCATCACATGCCCGATGAATTACAGCCGTACTATGATGGCGATCCGCGGGCAGATTTTGACCGCGGTATCTGCATTGAACTTTCAACGGCTATCCATGCCGAAGCGGCACTGGTAGCCGAAGCGGCGCGCCTTGGCATTTTCTCACTGGCAGATACCGATCTATTCGTCAGTGTATTTCCATGCCCGCCGTGTGCCCGTCTAATTGCGGCTGTGGGCTTTAAGCGTTTGTATTTTGGCGGGGGTTATTCAATTCTCGACGGCCAGGAATTTCTGCGCAGTCAGGGAATTGAGATCATCCGTGTACTCATGCCTCGGCAGAACCCCCGCTAATATCGGGGGTTTTTATATTCATTACACACTGTTGATTCGAATATACTTTGGTATATAGTAGAGGCATTATGCGCAATCGCTACAAGGCAATTCTTTCATCCACGGTCAAGTTCCCGCAACGCTTTATTCCGGATTATAAAGAACTTGCAAATTTAGTTGCGCAATTACGCGAAACCGGCAAGCGCATCGTGCTCACGCAAGGCGTATATGATTTAATCCACGAAGGCCACGCACTCTATTTGGAAAAAGCCCGCGCATATGGCGATATTTTAATTGTCGGCGTTGATTCAGATGAGTTGACGCGCAAACGCAAAGGTCCCAGTCGGCCGATTGTGCCGCAAAATGCACGCCTTAAAATGCTCGCGCATTTGCGGCACGTTGATATCGTAACCTTGCGCCATGCACACCACGGGATAGGTGATTTGATCCGTGTCGTAAGACCAGACGTGTTAGTTGTTTCGCAATCAACAAAGGATTTCACCAAAAAAATGGTTCGCGAATATCGTGCAGTTTGCGCTGCGATTATTAATTTGCCGTCGCAGGCGCGCACCTCAACATCGGCGCGCGTACGAAATTTAACTATCGAAGGCGCACAAACCCTGGCTGAAGAAATTTCACGGGTTACCAAAAATTTTCTCGAAGGCATTAAAAACGCATAAAAAATTGGGTCCGACCAATCGGACCCAATTACTACCTTTTCTTCGGCTTCTTCTTATAGCCGACAGGCACTAGTAGATATTCGGCTGTGCCGCGCCGCTGCATCGCACTCGTGGCATTGCCGGCAATCAGATGCGCGTGCAAATGTTGCACACTAGCACAGGTACGGTTCATATCGCCGCAACGCAGAACCAGTGTCCAACCCTTCAGCTTGCGCTCATCTGCACAGCGTTGAGCAAGGTGAAATAGCTCACCCCATACCATGTCCGGAATTCCATCATCGAGCCGATGTTTTTGTTTCGGGTGTGTATAATTCTTGAAAAGAATGGACTGATTTTGAGCGATGAATAATATGTGTACATTCGCCCC
Organism: uncultured Candidatus Saccharibacteria bacterium; assembly: GCA_964360715.1. Taxonomy (GTDB): domain Bacteria; phylum Patescibacteriota; class Minisyncoccia; order 2-02-FULL-40-12; family IGHO2-01-FULL-4-A; genus CAYHYQ01. The sequence continues at coordinate 5,662 of CAYHYQ010000009.1, read as the reverse complement.
CTCGTACGGAAAACCACTGTCCGCGACAATCCAGTGATAACCGTAATATCTTAGGTTTTTGAGGTTACACTGCGGTAACCCCTCGGGGCAAAATGGGCAAATGCCCTTGGTCGCAAGTTTGTGCATAATGTTCTTTTGTTCCGGCTCGCGACCGTGCTCGATTTTGACAAGCTGTTTCTTTGCCACACGAGTTCCTTTCTAAATCGCGGCCGGAATGCTCTTGATGCCCGGATGCGGATGGTAGTCGGTCAAAGTAAAGTGTTCCGTCCGAAAGGCGAACAGATCGGTCACGGTTGAATCAATACTGACAGTCGGGTAAGCCCGCGGCTCACGCACTAACATGGCACGCACCACGTCTTCAGTACTTACCTTACAGCCCGGCGTATTTTCCGGTGTCTGTAGATAGAAGTGACAATCACTGATTGTGTGCACAAAAGCACGGAATCTAAGTCCTAGCACCTGCGCCACCATCATGCCTAACGCGGCATACTGAATGGTGTTGTTGGGCACGCCCAGAATTAAATCCCCGGAACGCTGCCACATGTGCAGATACAATTCATTGCCGATAATGCGGTAATGTTGCCAGCCGTGACACGGGGCCACTACGACCTGACGCTTTCGTCTCTTGGATTGTAGCGTGTGGTACGGCACCCAAGGATCGATGATATGCGTTCGATCCCCGGGAAAGTCCCGCATCTGCTCAAGAAGATGAGCATATTGATTAAATCCCTCGAAACCCTGACCCATACGACCCCGCTGGTGGGTCTGTGTCGGATAATCGTGAAATGCGGCGCCATACGAGCCAGAACCGAGGTCACCGGGGAAAAGACCGAAATCGGCGCACTTTTCAGACGTCACCCAGAGATGCCACCAATGACAGCCGAACTTTTCAAGCTGTTCCTGGGTACGCGCGCCGTTGATGAAACCGCAAATCTCGCCGATGGCCTGTTGCCACTGCGGATGCACGGCCGAGGCCGGCGCCAGATTACGCTCCATGAGCATTGGAAAACCGTTGCGCATGTCGAAATGCATCTGCACGCCCCAGAGCATTAAAGCATCGGCGCCTTGCCGTGATGGCACGCGAATACCGCTCTCCAACAATCTCTTAAGTAGCATCCGATACTGCAAATCCGGTACTCGTTGAGCGAATGGCTTATACATTTATGCTCCTTTAGGTTTTTTCCGCTGATATTCCTCGAATACGAATGGATATTCATTTCTATCATCGGCGCTATAGTGTTCGTCAAAAACCAATTGCCATTGACTCCGACTCCATTCAGGAAACCACGCGTCACCCGAAACGGTAGCGTGCACTCGCGTCAGGCATAGCTTATCAGTCAGTGGTAATGCCGCGGTATACACCGCCGCGCCGCCAATGATCCAGGCATCATTACTGCACAACGCCTGAGCCATTTTTAGATTTTGAACAACCACACAGCCCGGCGCAGTATAGCCACTTTGCCGACTCAAGATGATAGTTGTACGTCCGGGTAAGGGCTTGCCGAGGCGTTTCACGATTGACTCATGCGTATTGCGCCCGACGATAACAAAACCACCGAGCGTCAGTTGCTTAAACCGACGCATATCGGCTTGCAAACGCCAGGGGATTTCATCACCACGCCCGATAACGCCGTTATCCGACACTGCCGCAATGATACGTAACATGACTTCTCCTTTATTTGTAAACGTTCAACAGCGTATCGCATGATACCGAAGTTAATGTGATGCGTCAAATATGGTTACGATGTGAACAATTTTGATTGCCAAAGGTTTGCAACTGGCCGATAATACATGTATCCAATGAATATCTACAGTGTGAATGTACGCCAACATAAAACAGCGCTTTTGTTTGCCGGATTGTTTGTTGTCATATTATTCGCCACAGCCAAATTATTGCAAACTAATGAAGCTAAACTTGCTGCGACCAGGCGTGTAGCCGATACTTTGAGTGCGCAACTTTCTTCGGTTTACCAACACCAAGCGCCGCTTCCGGAGCAACAGAGCGCCATTTCATGTCCGCAATTTATCGCAACACGTACATTGGGTGATCGTGATGCCGGCCGTATCAATGATATTCGCACAGTCCAAGCTGTATTAGTACGACACTTTAAATTAAACCGCGACAATACTGTTAATGGTGTTTATAATTCTGAAACGGCCGGTATCGTAGCGCGTTTTCAAGCGGAATCGGAACTAGCAACAACTGGTATACTCGATGAAGCAACTGTGAATAAACTGACTCGTATTTGCACTAGCGAACAGCCGACCCATGTCAGTGGTTTCGACTACAATCTGATGAAACGTTGTATTCGCAGTTATGATGCAAAGGCAGATAACTATTATAATGACATACATGATTGCACCACGAAAGATAATAATTGGACATTGTCCATTCAGGCGCTTGATGGTACGGGGCAACCGTGCGGCCCCGATGGTCAATCATTTCCCATTAACATAGGTGATAGCCCGATTGGTATAGTTTGGTCTAAACTTCCGACAAGCAACTGGTCAGTGACACTGCGTTCGGATTTTGCCAAGCATCAAAACCCTTGCGCCAGCGGTACAACAAAAGTCATATTTGCCGATGATACCGCGCATGGCGGCGGTCCATTGCCACGGCCGATGCATGCTATGGTTAATGCGCACATACTGCCTACAATAACTGCAAATAACGGCCGCGGCCGAATATTCAGTACCTTTACCGGTTTATGGGATGGTCGTGCCTATACTATTGATGTCGTTTTGAATTCAGCCAACGGTCTCGATATGTATCCTGATGATATGATCCTTTTGCAAAAATCCTCGACACCGGCCGCCGATATATTCACCGTTGACGGCCGCGCGTTCGGCGCAAGTATTACCGGTACAATATCAACCTTAGTCGAAATTAATTGGCAAAAAATTCTTGAGACCATGGTTACGCGCGGACTCATTCCAACGCCGCAATTCGGTTGGGATACCGCGGCCACTCGCGCCATTGGTTTTGGCCAAGAGACAATTGATCCTGGCAATGCCGGCCCGATTGCAGTAACGCAAATTGACGGCATTATGATCTCTAACCGCTAATTATGCACAAAAATAATTTACTCATCAGCTCACTTATCGCCATTATCGCCGTACCTTTGCTGTACGCGCTGGCCAACACGGTCCACGTTGAACAAGAACTTGCCCAGATTAATAACTCGATTATATCCGTCAAAAGCCAAGTTTATACAGATGTTGGTAGAATAAATGGTCCACGCGGTACACTAACATGTCCCAGTCCGGAAATAACCCATAATCTTAATACCGCCGCGCGTGATGACCGCCGTGGCGGACAAGTGAATTCGTTACAGCGATTTTTAGCACAGTATTTCGGTATTAGCGAAACAATATTGGTGCGTACGCATTTCACCACAACAACGCGTAATTATTTGCGTAAGTTTCAACGTGAACAGGGCTTACGTTTATCTAATCGCACCGATGCGGCCACACGCCAAAAAATTCTTGAAATATGCCAACCAATTATAATCACAAGTATCACGCCTACATCCGGGCCATATGGCACAATTGTAACTTTGCGTGGCATCGGTTTTGCACGGCCAGTCACGAATACAGGCGAAGGTGTCAATCCGGCGAACGGTTTGAATGTTATAAATATGGGTAATCTCCAATTCGTAGCCACCGGCCAAGATGAAGGCACGAAACTTGTGTTTATTATACCTTCACAAAAAACCATCTGCCCCGTAAATGCGATCGCACCCAATATACTGATTGCATCCGCCGTCCAAGAAGCACTCAATATAGCGGCAACTAAACGCTGTGTCAGGCTGGTCTTCCAAGGCGATCTGCCGTTTGGTTCATATCCAGTCAATGTTAGTATCGGCGGGCGTACCAGCAACACGGTTAATTTCACAGTCACCAGCAACACTGTCGAAACAACAACACCGACACCCAGCGGCAATCCGACAACATCAACAGGGCCTGTAGTGCATGTTGATGATTGTATACAAGCCACTACGCTTGAGCAGTGCGTCGCAAACACCGAGCGATTATGCGAATTCTATAATAATCGTTGTCAGTTTCCGAGTTGTGGCGCGTTGCTTGGCTTGACCGGCAAAAGTGATGCTTCGCTTTATGAGGCCGGTTGTTTTGGCGAAGGTGTACCGGATAAAACATGGACATTTACCGGTAAAACGAATGATTGCGGCGGTCTCAAGCCATTCCCGCCAACACCATACCCATTCCCGACGAATACACCCGAACCTAAACAACCCGGCTGCTTCTACAAAGTACGACCTACGCCAACACCAATCCGCTAATCATGAAAACGGGCCGATACTATCGGCCCGGTTTCATGATTATACCAATATGCTAAAGTTGCTTCATTATGCCTTACGAACCGGTTATCGGCCTCGAAATACACGTCGAGCTTAAAACAACGACAAAGATGTTTTGCGCTTCGGCAAACGACCCTGATGAAATACGTCCGAATATAAATGTATGTCCGATCTGTATGGGTCACCCCGGTACACTACCCACGATTAATCAGACGGCAATCGAAGCGCTGATACGCGTCGGCACGGCTTTGAATTGCACCATCGCACCCCTTTCAAAATTCGACCGTAAAAATTATTTCTATCCGGATTTACCCAAAGGTTACCAAATTTCGCAATATGATCAGCCACTATGCAATAACGGCTGGCTTATGGCCGGCGATAAAAAAATTCGCATCCAACGCATTCACATGGAAGAAGATACCGGTCGCCTCATGCACAGCCCCGACGGCAAACATACGCTCGTGGATTACAATCGCGCCGGCGTGCCGCTTATGGAGCTCGTGACCGAACCGGATTTTACCAGTGGCGAACAAATTATTAAATTCGCCAAAGAACTCCAACTTATTTTACGCTATATACATGCCTCCGATGCCGATATGGAAAAAGGCCAAATGCGTGTGGAAGTAAACATTTCCGTAAAACCGATTGGCTCCGAAAAATTTGGCACAAAAGTCGAAATTAAAAACATCAATTCAATCAGTGCGGCGGCGCGGGCGGCGGACTTTGAGATCAAACGTCAGAGTGCAGAGCTTGAAAATGGTGGCAGAATCATACAAGAAACGCGCGGCTGGAACGAGAACACGGCCAAAACGATTTCACAACGTATTAAAGAGGGTTCGGCTGATTATCGTTATTTTCCCGAACCCGATTTACCACCCATGCGTTTTTCAAAAGAAGCTATCGAGCGCATAGCCGCCGACATGCCGGAGTTACCCGCCCAGCGGCGCACACGCTTCGCCGAAAAATACGGTTTGAGTACAGCCGCAATTGAAGTGTTCACGCTAAACAAAGATCTTGGCAATTTCTTTGAACATGTTGCCAAAGAATTAGATGATCTTAAACTTTACACATTGGCGGCCAATTACATTATTACGGAATTACCGACATTCGTCGGTTGGGAAAAAATTAAACCCACATATTTTGCCGATGTTATAGTGAGAATCAATAAAAAAGAACTTTCTTCATCTGCCGCAAAAAGAGTTATGGGTGCGATGACTATAAATTCAATGGGAATATTAGATAAAAGTCCCGCAGAAATTATCCGTGAAGAAAATCTGGGTCAAATTTCCGATACTAACGCCTTGGGGGATATTGTGGACAACGTTATTGCGGAGAATCCAAAA
>CAYHYQ010000008.1:0-14884 GCA_964360715.1 uncultured Candidatus Saccharibacteria bacterium | reverse complement strand
TGGACCTCATACATTGAGATTTCAGTACTGCGATCAGTTATATCATCAATAAGGTCACTCGTAATTGTTCCTCGCGAAACAACGGAACTATCTTGAACAAGATTAAGTGTTGATGTACGTGGTTCTTCCCACATACCTGGGAAAGCCATGCCATTATTAACTTCCGACAATTGATTAGTTTCTGAGGTATTTATGACGGCCGCCGTTGTTTTCTTGATATAGCGTGATAAAAACGTACCGATAGATGACTGTTGGCCGTCGGAATTACCATTGGTCGCAATAACACCGATTGCGACCAGCATTAACAAGAAAATGACGATTTTCTCGCCTTTTTTAATAACACTATTTATTAGATTGTAGAGATGCGTCTTAATAAAACGGATTAGTTAACCAGAAGGGAATCCATTACATATCCGGTGCAATCGGCGACTTATGCCGCAGAAACGGCAAAATTCTCTTCTCGAGAACCAAGTAAGATCATGGTAGCATAGAGGTAATCCACAGCCAAGCCCAAATTATTTACACAATATAAAATATAATTTGTCAATTTTAATGAACCTTATCGGTACTCTTGGTGAAAAAGCGGCGCGTGTATATCTTATGCGTAACAATTACAGGATTTTGGAATATAATTTTAGAACAACCATGAGTGAAGTTGACATTATCGCTGAAAAAAATCAGATTGTGCATTTTGTAGAAGTAAAAGCCAACGCCGCGCGCCAACACACGGCCGGGGAGTTTCGTCCCGAATATCGTGTTGATGAAAAGAAGATACGCAAAATATTATTATCGGCGCATGCCTATTGGAATCAACACTACGTCCAACAAGGCTATACAAGCTGGCAAATAGATGTAATCGGCGTTATTGTCAATACAAGCACCCAGAAAGCACACGTAACCTATTGGCCCAATGTGGCCGGTGATTCATTATGAATAAACAAAAAAAATATATCGGCGCGCATGTCTCGATTGCCGGTGGCATTGTCAACGCGCCCGGCCGAGCGGCCACCGAAGGGTTAAATTTTTTCCAATGTTTCACGCGTTCACCGCAAGGCGGGCCGGCGCCGGAGATTACACCGGTCATTGTTGAGATATTCACTGCCGAAATGAAAAAATATGGTATTGCGGGGTTTGTTATTCACGCACCATATTATATAAACTTTGCTTCACTGAATAACCGCATTCGTCATGGCTCGGTGAGTGTTGTGCGCCAAGAATTAGAACGGGGGAGTATGCTCGGCGCGCAATTTGTGATGGCGCATATCGGTTCCTATGCTGAACAAACGCTTTCAGCTGGCATGAGTGCGGCAATCGAGGGTTTAAAAAAAGTTTTAGACGGCTACACCGGCTCAACTGAATTCTTAATCGAGATTTCCGCCGGCGCCGGTTCGGTGCTGGGCGCTACATTCGCTGAAGTCGGGGAAATGGTCACGGCGTTAAAGAAGTTGCGGGGCTTTGGCGGTATCTGTTTTGATACCTGTCATGCCTTTGCCTCCGGTTATGACTTTCGTACAACTGAAGGCACACAGAAAGTGCTTGCGGAATTTGATGAAAAAATTGGCTTGCAGTATTTACGCCTGACGCATGTGAATGATTCTAAAGCCGATCTGGGTGGTAAGAAAGATCGCCATGAACACATAGATAAAGGATACATCGGTTATGAAGGATTGGAGAATTTACTGACTTCTAAGCCATTTATGGCTATTCCGTGGATACTTGAGACCGAAAGTGAAGGCCGGCCAGCCGATGTGACGGCCCTCAAAAAAATGGCTTAAAACTTGGTTATTTCATGTTGTCGGCGCTTATTGACATAGGCGTTTGATTTTGCTATAATATGTGTACGAACTAAAGGTCAGTAATTTCACAAGAATCTCCGCCGAAAGCGGAGTACACCGTTCCGCGAGGAACGCATGAAAAGGAGAAAAACAACATGAGAGCAAAACTCATTGTTGTCGCGCTTGTCCTCTTCGGTCTCGCCCTCGCGGGTGCGGCCGAGGCACAGCAAACGAACTGCCAGGCCGGTGATGTGATCTGCCGGCAGTATCTGAACCCGATGCTCGGCATGATGGACCGAGCAGATGCTCAAATGAAAGCCGTGCTCGCGCAAGCACGGTATGAATTCGCGCGAGAAAACGCGCGTCTCGGTTATTCGACGCCAATCGGCGTCGGACCACTTTACAGCGGCGGATACAACTCCGGGTACAGCACTGGCTACGACCCGTATTACAACGGGGGCAGTAGCACCGCCGGTGCAATCATCGGTGGCTCGCTCTACCTGGGCGGCCAGTTGGCGCGCCGCGGCGCTGAGCGCGAACAGCGCCGCGCTTTCGAAAGCGAGCGCGAAGCGGTCGAATACGACCGCCAGCGGCAGGATATCGCCGCCGAGCGTGCGCGTGCGGAAGCCATCGCGCGCGGGGAGGGCGATTATCAGCCCCGCACCCAGCCGGCCGATAGCGGGCAGTATGCGCGGCCGGTTTCCACTGATCCCGACTGGAGGCCGGCAAGTCAGCCGCGCCCGAAGGGTTACAGGTTCGTTTTCCAGAACCTTACCGACCATGACGGTGTCGTGGTGGTCGTGGACGAGCGGCCGGCCGATCTGAACGAGGATCGGCGCTTCAACGGCGACGACGACCTGAACGCCGGAGACGAAGCATCGCTGGTTTTCTACGACGGGCCGGATCACACGGTCCGCGCCTACTGGTGGGCCGACGCCAAGGCCCCGGCGCGCGGCACGCCCAACGGTACACCCTTCAAGGCCATGAAGGAGAAGGTAAACCTTCATGTGAACCCGCACCGTGAGCAGAATGATGTCACGGTGTATGAACTCACCGACTAGCGGAAAGGAGGAAGAAAATGACTCGTTGGCAAAAGTTTTGCCGTGTGGCGGGCATCGTGGTGGTCGTACTGGTCGTACTGCTGGTCTTTTCGGTCGTTTTCAAGACCGGGCAGGCCTATGGCCCCGGCTCGGCAACAGCGGCACCCGCGGCTTCCGGCGACCCATACGAGCGCCACAACGACGACGTGGCGCGGCGTGGGTTTGATCAGTACGGCAACCGGCGGTAGCGCCGTGCCGAGCCCCCGCATTCGCGGCAGGCCTCCGATTCATCGGAGGCCTTTTTTTATTGAACAAACGGCATTTGAACGATACTATCTATACATGCGGTTCCAAACACAATCGAGTGCAGACACTAAAAAAATCGCGGCCGACATGGCCGTGAATTTTAGCAAAGCACCGATAGGCACACAGGCCGTGGTCATTGCTCTGCAAGGGGATTTAGGCGCGGGTAAAACCACGTTTACACAGGGCTTTGCCACTGGCTTAGGTATTATTGATGCCATTACCAGCCCCACATTCGTGCTTATGAAACAATATCCGCTTACTGCCGGCCAATTTACAAAACTCGTACACATTGACTGCTATCGTCTCAACAAGGCGCAAGAATTAGTCGCGCTTGGTTTCCAAGAGTTATTAACCGAACCGCAAACAATCATTATGCTAGAATGGCCGGAACGTGTATCTGAATTACTGCCAAAAGATGCCATTTGGATAAAAATAGACCATACTGGTAATGACACACGCACTCTAGAAATTACCCCATGAAAAAATTGATTCTTATTGATGGCAATGCCCTGGTACATCGGGCCTTTCACGCCTTACCACCCATGACCGCGCCCGACGGCACTATGACGAACGCGGTCTACGGTTTTTGCACGATTTTAATGAAAGCCCTGAAAGATATTCAGCCCGAATATGTGGCGGCAACTTTTGATTTGGCCGGCCCCACCTTCCGTCATGAAGAATTCGCGGAATATAAAATTCACCGCGTGAAAGCGCCACAAGAACTGTATGACCAGATTCCGGTTATCAAAAGCGTTTTAACCGCGTTTGGTATTCCGATTTTTGAACGCCAAGGGTATGAAGCCGATGATGTTATCGGTTCACTGGCCGTCGCCGCCAAAAAAACCAAGGACTTGCAAGTTATCATCGCTACCGGCGATATGGATACTCTGCAACTGGTAGACAGCAAGCGGGTGAATGTATTTACCCTACGCAAAGGCATGGCCGATACGGTTATCTATGATGAAGCCGCGGTTATGGAACGCTTCGGCTTAAAACCCGAGCAACTAAACGACTATAAAGGCCTTAAGGGCGATCCTTCGGACAATATACCGGGTGTGCCGGGTGTGGGCGAAAAAACCGCCAGCACACTAATTCAAACATTTGGCAGTTTGGAAGCGCTCTATAAAAAACTCGAAGCGACAGAAAAAATTGAAGGTATATCGGATAAACTGCGCGAAAAACTGCTAACCAACAAGGAACAGGCATTTTTCTCAAAACAGCTTTCGGTTATTGTCACCGACCTCGAGATTGATTGGTCGCTTGAAAAGATGTGCTGGCGCGAACAAATTGATGTAGCGGCACTGAAAAAACGATTTATGGAACTGGGCTTTAACAGTTTGTCGCGCCGCATTGATGAACTTCTAGGCACAGCCGGCGCGGCACCGGCCCAACCGACATTATTAGAGAATATACCAACACCGATTGAGATTCCGGCGTATACGAACGGTGCGTTTAAAAATGTTAAGGCCGTGGCGTTGGCTATGGATACCGATGCCCTATATCTCTGCATTGAAAATAAAAATGCCGTACGTTTGTTATGGGAAAAAATAGCTACCGCAAGCGAAATTATGACTGATTCAAACATCGCCAAAATCGGCCATGATTTGAAACCGATCGCCCGTAAACTGCTTGAAAACGAAATACAACTGGCCGGCATTGCGTTCGACAGTAAGCTGGCGGCCTACATACTAAATTATGTTATACGCGACTATCCCTTTGCCGATGTCTACCGCCACGCCACCAAAAAAGAAGCCGACAGGGGACCGGCATTTGAAGCGACTGCGGCATTTGAATTGCGTGATGTCCTCGAGAAAGAACTGATACGCTCGCCGGCACGTAATGTCTTGGAGGAAATCGAGATACCGCTCATCACCGTGTTGGCCGCCATGGAAAACCGCGGTATTGCCGTAAATACCGATATCGTGCGCCGCTTACTGATTATTGCCGATAAAGAAATCTCGGAACTTGAAAAGAAAATATACGCGCTGGCCGGCCAGGAGTTTAACATCAACTCGCCACAACAGTTGGGTGGTATTTTATTCGATACGCTCAAAATTACCGGTCGCGTACGCAAAACCGGCGGGGGGGCGCGTTCCACGGCCGCGCCAGAACTTGAAAAACTGCGTGATGAAAACCCGATTATTGACCTGATTCTGCAATACCGAGAAATCCAAAAGTTACGCTCAACATATATCGAGCCCTTTCCGGCGCTGTTAAGCCCGCGTGACGGCCGTTTGCACACCACTTACATTCAAACCGGCGCCATTACCGGCCGGTTGGCCTCACAAGACCCTAATTTACAAAACATTCCAATACGCACGGAACTTGGCCAAGAGTTTCGCAAGGCATTTGTGGCCGCACCGGGCTATACTTTGGTCTCGCTCGATTATTCTCAAATTGAACTGCGTATCGCCGCGCATATGGCTAGAGACCCGGTGATGACCCAGGCGTTCATTAACGGTGAGGACATTCATACACGCACCGCCGCCAAAGTGTTTGATGTCGAACCAACAGCCGTAACCAAGGATATGCGCCGCCAAGCCAAAGTGCTAAATTTTGGTATTATGTACGGCATGGGCGTTATGGGTTTTGCCCGCGCGGCCAATGTAGACCGCACCGCCGCCCGTCAATTCATGGATAAATACTTCAAAGAGTTTGCGGGTATTGCCCGTTACATGGAAGAAATGAAACAGTTTGCGCACAAACACGGTTATGTTGATACACTCTTTGGTCGCCGTCGTTTACTGCCTGACATCCGCTCGACCATGCCGATGTTGCGCGCCAGCGCCGAGCGCATGGCCATTAACATGCCGATGCAAGGCACGCAGGCCGATATCGTAAAAATGGCCATGAATGCCGTACATGCTGATATAGAGAAGCGAGGTGTAGCAGATGACGTTCGTATGCTATTACAGATTCACGATGAACTATTGTTTGAAATCAAAAAAGATTTGGTTACGGCAGAAGCCAAGCATCTAAAAAAGATAATGGAAACAGTGTGTACGCTTGATGTGCCAGTGATTGTTGAAATAAAGATCGGCCCCAACTGGGCCGAAGTGCAGAAACTTAAAGAATAATATGGAACAAAAAATTCTTGATCATTATCGCTCATTTAGCATCTATACCTACCCGGGTTTATACGCGGAAAAATTAAAACATGATTTGCCCGATGACATCCGTGAAATTGGCTTACTGGTTCGCAAAAGTATAATTCATCGCTCAACATTAGCTGATGGCAACACCGGCACAAATGCTGATTTGCGCTTCGGCGACATGACAAAAATGCCGTGGTGGCGCCAACCCGAAGACGATATCTTAGTCACGGCCGCAGCCATGTTGGCCGAGTTATATCGCCGTGATAGCCGCGGCTTTACTCTTGAGCGCGCCCCTGAAAATAAATTGGTTGTAACTTGTCGTTTTACGGCGATTCTAATTGCCGCCATTTTAAAAGCAAAAGGTATGCCAACACGCTGTCGGGCCGGCCATGCTTCATATTTTAATGAAGGTAAGCTGGGTAAAATCAGTACCGATCACTGGCTAAACCAATACTGGTATGACAAAGAACAACGTTGGGTAACCATTGATGTTGATGGCAGTTTGAGTTTACACAATGTCACGTTCGACCCTTATGACCTACCTGAAAAAACCTTTGATTTCGCGGCTGATGCATGGTTGGCGATTCAAAACAAAGAAGTTAATCCTGATTATTTTTATAACGGCAACGGCTGGCATGGCGCGATTGTTGTTCTGTGGTCTTTATTCTATGACTTCCACGCACTTATGAACGCCGAGATTATTTACCCGCACGGAACTATATATGGCAGTTCTGCGAAGTTTCAAAATCTTACAGAAGAAGAGACGGAAAAAATAGATAACCTTGCCCGTTTAATGCAGAGTCCCGATACTAATTTCAATGCGCTTCGGCATCTTTGGGAAACTGAAAAAAGTTTTCGCTTATTAATCGGCGGCTTATTATAAAACGATGCCTGAATTACCTGAAGTTGAGACAATCGTGCGGCAACTGCAGAAAACGGTGGTGGGCCGTAAAATTACCGGTGCGTGGAGTGACTGGCCGAATATGCTCAAAACTCACACGTTGGCGAAATTAAGCAAGGATTTAGCCGGCCGTAAGATAATTCGCTCCCACCGGCGCGCGAAATACATCCTTCTGGATTTAAGCGGCGCGAAAACGCTCATTATTCATCAAAAAATTTCCGGGCATTTGCTTTATGGCACTTGGCAAAAGGGGAATGGCAAACATAAATGGCTGGCCACGCAAGCCGGCCCGTTGCGCGACGATTCTTATAACCGCTTTATTCGGTTTATGGTTTTCTTAGATAACGGTAAGATGATCGGTCTGGCCGATGTACGCCGTTTCGGCCGCATCTATTTGGGCGACACCAAAAAAATTGAAGCGATTCATGATTTGGCCAAACTTGGCCCGGAACCGCTGGCTAAATACTTTACATTGGCACGTTTTAAACAAACTCTCGAAAATCGGCGCGGCCATATCAAAAAAGTGCTGATGGACCCATATATTATCGTTGGTATTGGCAACATTTATTCGGATGAGATACTCTGGCGGGCGGGTATACATCCGCAAACCCGTGTTGAGAATCTAAAAGACACCGTTTTTAAAAACATCTATGCTCATATGCAATCGGTGCTACAATCAGCCATTAAGGCCCGGGGCGACAGCGATTCCGATTATCGTACACTGACAGGTGAAAAGGGCAAATATCAAACTATGACTAAGGCCTATCACCACACCGGTGAAAAATGTGGTAAGAATGATGGCGGTATTATTCAGCGCCTCGTCATGAACGGCCGTTCAGCGCATTTTTGCCCAAAACATCAAAAATTACACTAGAATGCCTATTTCAAAGAAACAAATTATTATCGGAATTACCATAATTATCGTTGTGGTGGGCATTATATGGCTCACGCGTTATAGTACCGGTACAAAAATTGTTGTCAAAAATTCCGGTATGCCGACCGCTTCAAAGGCAATTTATCCGGTCAGCGCTTTGGCCGGTTTGCCGTGCGAACACGGCACAGAACGACCGTTGGCGGTTATGATGCCGTCTGATCCGGAAGCGCGGCCACTCTCAGCTATCGGCCAAGCCGACATGGTATTTGAAATGCCGGTCACCGATGGCGGTGTCACGCGCTTCATGGCTGTGTTTCAATGCAACGAACCGAAAGAAATCGGTCCGATACGTTCGGCACGCGTTGATTATATACCCCTCGTGCAGGGCTTAAACGCGCTTTACGCGCATTTTGGCGGCGAACATACGGCGCTGAGCGAACTTGATAGCGGTATCGTGGATAATATCGATGGCTTGAAATACGATGGTACGGTGTATCACCGCGTGCGCACACGACCGCGACCGAACAATGCCTATACGAATTACCAAGAAGTACTCGCTAAAGCCAAAGATTTAGCTTACCGTTTCGATATACCGCGTGTGCAATACCCGCATACTGAAAAAATTGCTACAGGTACTATCGCACCCCCGATGTCATATCAAGGCGACTATGCCACGTCATGGATATTCGATCCGATCAATAACAATTATAAGCGTTCGCGCGGCGGACGCGCCGAACTTGATTCACTTACGAACAAGCAAGTTGCGGCTGATACGGTGGTGTTGATGTACACCGGCTGGTCACCGATCAATAAAGATTATATTCGTGTCACGACCGTTGGCACCGGCAAGGTAACAATCTATCGCGATGGCACGGTTATAAACGGCACGTGGGAAAAGAAGAGTAATACCGCGCCTTTACGCTTCTATGACGTAATCCGCAAAGAAATTCCTTTCGCGCCCGGTTTAACCTGGGTTCAGGTAATCATATGATTATTTTTCTCTACGGTCCTGACGGCTTTCGTATTCGACAGCATATACAACAACTTTGTGTAGTTGCGATAAATGCGCAAACGCCATGTTATCGCCTTGATATGGCAGAATTAGGCAGTCCGGTCGAATTGCATAACCTTTTGCGTTCACAGGGACTATTCGCAAACCGGCGAATGATTATTCTTGAACATGCTTTTGCGGCCGCCACCACAGTCATCGAAATTTTAAAAAACAATGGCGTTGCCACTGATAACGAAACGGAATTGATTATCTTTGAGTCAGAATCAAAAACCAAACTTACAAAACAGAGTAAGGAATTATACAACATTGTCACCGGCCGCAATACAAAGACCGAAGAATTCGAATTACTAACCGACACCGGTCTGGCCGCTTGGGTTCGTGCGCGCTGTAAAGAAGCCGGTATAACTATCGCTGTCGAAGCTGTAACGAAACTTGTTGCCAATAGCAAACCGCCCGGCGGGTCGAAAAAAGAAACAGAGGCCATGGAACCGCTACGCATCGGCCGCCTGAACGGCGAAGTAGATAAGCTTATCAGCTATGTGCTAAGCAAAGAATTATTGACGATCACCGTCATGGATGTACAGGCGCTAGCGGCTTACCGCGAAAATCCGCAAACATTTGTATTCATAGATAATCTTTTTGTCGGTGAGACCGGTGTAGCGGCCGGCGCTTTGCATGCTTTACTACGCAGTGGCGAAAATGAACAGGGTTTATTAGCGCTTGTGCTCTATCAACTGCGCCTCGTGGCCAAAGCCCGTGGCTTGCTTGATAGCGGCAAAGCCAACGCGGATGCCCTGGGCGTACATCCGTTCGTGGCTCGTAAAGCACTGCAACTAGCTCGCCGCTATAGCGTGCGCAACATCCAGCATTTCTATCAAACTCTGCTTGCTGCCGATCTGGCAAGTAAAGACGGCCGGGGCGATCATGGCGACGCCTTGTGGCATATAGTATTTTCCGCCCGAACATTGCATGGATAAACAAGAATATCTTACTCTGGGAACTGCCCGCGACTTGGCACGCTGGCAGGATCGAGCCCTCTATCGAGCTGGGGAAATGCTACCTGGTATACTCGCCTGGCTAACACTGATTGGTGTTGTCGTATTATCGTTTCGTCATCCGGTGGCCATCTCGATTTTTATTATCATCTTCGATGTATATTGGCTTACTAAAACCATGTATCTGACCCTGCACCTGCGCGCAAGTTTTCGCAAAGTGCGCACAAACATGAAGGTGCAATGGGCCGAACGTCTAGAAAAATTAGCATTAAATGAGTATCAGTTAGCTAATCTGAGTGATTGGCGTGAGCTTTATCATTTAATAATTCTGCCGACATATAAAGAAAGTGTTGAACTTATTGTTGCCAGTGTCGAAAGTTTAGCCGCCGCCGACTATCCGAAAAACCGCATGCTTGTGGTCTTGGCACAAGAACAACGTGCCGGCGTTGAGCATAATCATGCTATTGCTGAAGCAATCAGCACGCGCTTCACCGGGCAATTTTTTGAATTACTTATAACTGAACATCCGGCTAGCATTATCGGCGAACAGGCCGGCAAAGGCGCTAACTGCGCCTTTGCCGCTAAAATCGCGCAACGAACCATTATTGATCGTCTTGAAATTCCACATCAGCGCGTACTCGTTTCTTCATTTGATGTTGATACGGTCGTGTATCCCGGTTATTTTGCCTGTTTAACTTATACTTTTTTAACTGCGCGAAACCCATTACGCGCTTCATACCAGCCGATACCGTTTTTTATCAATAATATCTGGGAAGCGCCGGCTTTTGCCCGCGTCGTTTCATTCGCTTCAACATTTTGGCAGATTATCCAACAGGAACGGCCGGAAAACCTGATTACATTCTCCAGCCACTCAATGCCGCTCACGGCTTTAATAGACATCGGCTACTGGCAAGTAAACATGGTTTCCGAGGACTCGCGCGTTTTCTGGCAATGTCTTTTGCGCTACGACGGCGACTATCGCGTGGTGCCGATGTACTTTCCGGTTTCAATGGATGCCAATGCGGCGCCAACATTCTGGCAAACCATGCTAAATGTTTACAAACAGCATCGCCGTTGGGGTTATGGCACAGAAAATGTGCCGTACTTTCTGTTTGGTTTTATTAAAAATCGCGCAATGCCGCTTAAAAGAAAATTGTTCTACACGATCACAATTCTGGAGGGCTATTGGTCATGGGCGACAAATGCTATTATTTTGTTTCTTCTCGGCTGGTTGCCGTTGATAGTCGGCGGCCCGGCGTTTTATCAAACGATTATTTCCTTCAACCTGCCCGTACTCACGCGTACAATCAGTGGCTTAGCGCTTATTGGTTTAGTGACTTCAGCCATGCTTTCAATCGCTGTTTTGCCACCGCGACCACCACAATATGGCCGTTATCGGCACATCATGATGGTTTTGCAATGGCTTTTATTTCCACTCACCACCATTCTGCTTGGCGCCATACCCGGCCTTGAAGCCCAGACCCGCCTGATGCTGGGTAAATACATGGGTTTTTGGGTTACACCGAAGTATCGTAAAGAGTATAATAAATAGACGCGTATTTGACATTTATCATTGAAAATGCTAAAGATATTAAGCCGTGGAGGGTTTGCCCTCGCAACAACACGGTACGAAAGGGGTTTGCCCCGTGAGTAAGAGCAATAAAAGCGAGTTTGGGAAGGAAATTGATAATCTCCGTGAATTTCTGGAGATAGCGGAAGATATGTTTGATGCCAAAACTCTTCCGCACGAACCCAGATTTCCAGAGATGATCAAACTGTTATGCCCCGATCGGCAAGTACGTTCATTTCATCTAGAGAGGCCTCTGTTCGGAACAAAGGGTGTGTGGGGCCCGGTTAAACTCGAAGGTGATACACTCTGGACATGGTGTATTCTTAACCCATATACAGCCCTTACATTCACCATTAAGGTAATGGTTGTAATGAAAGAATGTTGTTATAAAACAGGTGTCTTAAGGCGATACGAGATCCCGTGCGAATGTGATCAACTATATCGCATGTGCACAACCAATTCCATGGTTGTAACGGGGTGTCTTGATGATCTGCTTTGGGTCAATAAGGTTAGCCCGACAGATATCAAGCAAAGAGTACTTGAAGAGGCACAGCGTTGGAATAAGCGCCGGCATGAGCTAGCGGCCTTATCGGCAAGAGTCGTAGAACGACTGACCCCTCTAAGTTCCGGGATTGCACATGAAAGTTGAAATTCGTGAGTTGGAGATTGAGCTCATTCCCGAAAACGAGCACGATCGTGACGCGCTCGTAAGATTGGCGCGACACAGTAGTGTTCTTGTAACTTATGGCGCAAGCACTGACCCGAACTGGCCGCCCGACCCGCGCAAAACCAACGTCAAACTTGTGTTGCCTAACCTTAACAAATGGGGTAGGTAACATAGCCGTGCTAAGCACGGTTTTTTTATTCAAAAAATCAATCAAAAAAACACCGCCGAAAGGCGGTTTTATCTTTCATCGGTCGTAAAACTCAACGACGAGCACTAGCTCACACTGGCGGCAATGATAGAGTTGCGCGCCATAATACATACCGCGCGATTGTTCAAAGTATTCACGTGAAGGGTAGATTTTACCAATCTGCGTTGGACCAAGACATCGCGGACACATCTGATCAAAACGCTTATGCTCCCGCAAATTACAGTGTAGACACTGCACGCTAAAAATATCCATCACAGATTCCGCTGCATGCACACCGGGAACCTTGCACTCATGCATCTCAAATGGCTCTGTACGCCGAAAATCGTGTCTACACTTCTTTTGAATGGCTTTAATCTGTGCCGCTAATCGGCCAACATCATTCAGCTGACGTTGACCGGGTGGAACACACACTTCTTGAAAAGGCACATAGGCCATGTATCCTCCTTGTCAAAGATAGTGGCACTGTACGTTATCTATAGCGAAAAAGCAAGCCAAAATCTATTCAAAATGCGTCAGCTTCTGCATCAACAATCGAATTGAAAAGTAAGCGTAAAAAGCGTAGGATTTACATATGGAACCATTAATAGCGCAA
The DNA here is from genome assembly GCA_964360715.1 of uncultured Candidatus Saccharibacteria bacterium. GTDB lineage: Bacteria > Patescibacteriota > Minisyncoccia > 2-02-FULL-40-12 > IGHO2-01-FULL-4-A > CAYHYQ01. Next base: position 1,849 of record CAYHYQ010000008.1, on the reverse strand, counting down.
CAGACAACCAAAAAACATTCTCGAGCGGGAATCACTTCAATGATCTTCGGATCAATCCTCATGATCACCATCATGGGACCCCGTGTTGGAATCTATTTTATTGAACTGAGCGCTGTGCCGTTTGGTGTTTTATTTTTTCTCACGGTAATCTTAAGTATTGTGGGGTTATCCTCAAAAAATATGCACAAAACCACCGCCATCATCGGCCTTATCATGAGTTTTATTTCTCTCATATATATTTCTTTATATATCTTCGTCACCGGTAGTAATGCCCTCTTGTGATATAATTTTTGGACATGCCCTCTGTTTCACACGCGTATTAAATAGCTAAATAAACCTACACAAATTTTATCATGTCAGAAAAACGCGAAGGATTCTACTCAAAAGTCGTTACCGATAATCCGGAAACTAAAGAAGAATTAACAGAGATTTTGAAATCGATTTTTAAAGAACCGATTACAGAGCAAGGTGTATACGCTTTAGAACAACACGAGGCAAAACTAGCCATGGAAATATATCCAAAACTATGTCATTTTCTTGAGCAATTTGGTGCTGTGGCTATACATAATTTTACGGAAAACCGTATTCTTCAATTAAACATCCAGGAGTTACCCCAACCACTTCAAAAACAGTTTAGGGAACGCCTACCGAAAGCCGAAGCAAATTATGGCGGCTTTGTTCATGCTATAGCACAATGTATAATTCTATTAAGAAAACAAAGTTCTGATTTAATGTTTGCCCGAACAATTAGCCACGAATTAATACATCTACTTTCCTTTAATTCTGCGCAATTAATTCCCGCGAAGGATAGTCCCATACCCATGCCTGCAAAAATTAGCGTCCAGCGTAAGCGAACAGATTCTCAGACATCTGAAGAGCTTGTACTTTTTCCTCGCAGACTTGGTTTCGTCGTAATCATAGATGGTAAACAATCTGCATTTAATGACTTTGAAGAAGCCATCACAACCGAATTGGCAATCCGTTTCGAAGAACAGTATTTTTCAGATATCCCGTTATTATATGATGCCATCGAAGAACACAATCGAAATGTAGGTGATATAAACAAAGATATTTTATTCCAAGATGCAAAAGATGATGGTGAGATTGCCAAAGCAGAGAAGAAAAACTCTGGCCAACATACAATAATGACTACCAAGTCGTATGAATATCCTTCTGAACGTAACAAACTAAGAAATCTTATTCGAATAATTTACGAGTATCATCGAGATAAATATGCTAATGAAGATGCGGTATTCGCCGTATTCGCACGAGCAAAATTCACGGGTAAACTACTCGAAGTTGCACGGCTTATTGAGCATACATTTGGCAAAGGTTCTTTCCGTAGAATCGGCATCGAAACCGGGAAAAAACCTATTCAAAATGTGTCAGCTTCTGCATCAGAGCCACGCGTTCCTTAAGTAGGGGATGCGAGATAAGCTCAGGATCGGTTTCCAAAATCTGTTTGGCTTCTTGCCGGGCTTTTTTAATAAGCACAATATCGGCCAAAGATGACATGACCAAATCGGGCACGCCCGATTGGCGCACGCCGCTGAATTCACCCGGGCCACGGATTTTCAAATCCATTTCGGCCAGATCAAAACCACTGTCGGTTTTCTCCATGGCCGTGAGTCGTTTCGTACCCCCACCGGAACTGGTGAATAGGAAGCAATGAGATTGGTGCGCGCCTCGGCCAACACGGCCGCGAAATTGATGCAGTTGCGCCAAACCGAAACGTTCGGCGGATTCAATCATCATTACCGTGGCATTGGGTATATCAACACCCACTTCAATCACCGAAGTTGAAACCAAAATATCATACTGCCCCTCACGAAACGCTTCCATAATGGCT
>CAYHYQ010000007.1:0-16255 GCA_964360715.1 uncultured Candidatus Saccharibacteria bacterium | reverse complement strand
CCGGTGACCAGGATCGAGTTCGACTTCACCGCGGCGCCGACATGCCCCTCGTCCATGCGCCAGCTCCGGCCGCGCCGCACCACCGCCTCGTGACACACGCGCGGGCCGGCCACCAGCTCGTCGCCGACCCGGCAAATACCGATGCCGCCGGTTTCAACGGCGTGGTAGTGACCGTCAACGAAAAGGGTCTCGACATGGCAATTGCCGAGGTGGCACCTCACGCTGCCGCGGTCGTGGCCGAGGCCAAGCGAGTCCTCGCTGAGTGTCGGGCCCGCAAGGCCGACATGGGCGAGGACTCGCTGGCCTTCCGCAAGGCCGGGCTCAAGCTCGGCAAGGCGGAAGAGATGCTCACGGCCGGACGTTTCGGCCATGACATGCTCACCAGCTGGGCCGCGGACAACGGCGGCGCCATCGGGCGCGCGCTGGCGGCCAAGTGGCTGGCGCTGCGCACGCGCGCGGCGCTGGACATCGTCTTCGTCGCCACCAACCTGCCGGTGCCGGAGTTCGGCGCCCTGCAGAAGGTGGTGGTGAAGATTCTCGTGAACGCCACGCGGCGTAGCGAGACGGCCGAGCCGCTGCACCCGTCGGTCGCCTACAAGGCCGACATGGCCGATGCCCTCCAGCTGAACGAGCTGCTCGCGCATTTGGCCGACCCGGTCAAGATGGCCAGCGACGGCCTGCCGGTCGTGACGGTGGAGACGGTGCGGGCGGGCCTCAAGCCCCTCGTGCTGACTCCCCTGCCTACGCCGGTGGTGACCGAGTCCCCCAAGGCCGAGGTCAAGGCGCAGCCGAAGCGGGAGCGCAAACCCCGCCCGGCCAAGCCCGTCTTCGTGCCACCCACCGCCGAGCAGTTGGCGGCGTGGACGGTCGAGGTGGCGGTCGAAGTTGAGGTGCTTCGCGAGCACTTCAACACGATGTCCGCCGTGGGCGCCCTGTTCAACGGGCGCCTGCAGAGCATCGCGAACGACGCGAAGCTTGGCCCCGCCGTCAAGCGGGACGAGCTGCGTACGCTGCGCGCACAGGTCGAGGCCGAAGTTGACCGCCGCGAGGCGATCGAGAAGGCCAACAACCTGAAGCGGCAGACGCTGGCGGCCAAGAAGGCCGGCGTCGAGTTGGAGACGTGGCAGAACTGGGAGCTGCGCTCCCAGTTCCTCGAGCTCAAGGTCAGCACCGCGCTGGCCGAGCCCGTCGAGGGCGTGCATGACTTCGTGACCCAGTTCGAGCAGATCAAGCTCGAAAGGGGCCCCGTCGTCAGGGCCGACCTGCTCGAAACGCTGCTGGCCGAGATTTCCGCGGCCGGCGGCACGGTGGCACGGAAGGTGAGGCGCGCGCTGAAGAAGCAGCGCATCGCCGCCGCGGCCGTGGAGCCGGCTCTCAAGCCGCGCCGCAACGGCATCGTGGTGACCTCCTTCGAGGCCATCAAGAAGCTGTTCCCGAAGCCCGCGACGCTGCCGGAAGTGCCGGCCGCCATCGTCGAGCAGGCCAAGATCGCGAGCAACACGCCCGCGGCCGAGGCCAAGTAGCAACGCAGTACAAGTCCCGTAATTGGGCGACGCTCCTACGCAATAGGAGCGTTTTTTCTTACTTATTTTTTATGTGTTCGAGCGCGTAGCGCAGTGACCCCCCAACTTTTTTACCGGGATTAAAAATGCCGGCCGGATCAAAGATGCGTTTTGTTTCTTCAAACAAGGCATATACTTGCTCACCAAACATTTCTTTTAGGTAGGGGCCACGGATGAGGCCATCGTTGTGTTCGCCGGTCATTGAGCCCTTAAACTCGAATACCAATTCCAATATTTTATCTTCAAGTTCGGCAATAATCTGTTTTGTTTCAGGCAACGTGAAATCCATTAGCGGAATAATATGAAAGTTGGCGTCACCGATATGGCCGGCGATGGTATATTCGATTTTGTATTGCGCCATGATTGCATTCAGCCGTGGCAAAAACTCGGGTAGTTGGGATGGCAATACCACGAGGTCGTCAATGAACGGCGCTGTATGTTTTCTTTTTACATGTTTGCGCAATAAATTGAAACTTTCATGACGGATAACCCAATACTGTTTGGCCTCATCTTCGGTTTTCGTGAGGCGTATTGGTACATTAAATTCAGCCAGATCATTCTTGGCTATTTCCATTTTTTTGAAAACTTCAGCCGGTGTTTCGCCGGTGAATTCGGCCATGAGCACGAGTTTGGGAAAACCGTGTCTTAAAATGATGCTCACTTCCGGCAAAAACGCCAGACCCAACCGTAGCCAGTTCTTGGCGCCGATGACTCTCATAAGTTGAGGTGCAAAACGAATGGCCAGTTTTAATGTTTTATCATCGTACGATTCAAAACTCTCGGGCTTATGTTTCAGTACGTGCAGTACAATCTCCGCAAGTTGTTTAAAATCTTTCAAGAAGATAACCATAAGCTCCGAATGTTTTTTTGGTTTGATAAGTCGGAATGAAACTTCAGTCAGCAGACCCAGTGTGCCTTGTGAGCCGACAAGCAGTTTGGTCATGTCGAATGTCTGGCCGTCCCAGACATTCCATAGATAGTAACCGGCTGAATTTTTAGAGACGCGCGGTTTGGCCTCGTGGAGTAATTGTTGGTTATGCGTAACTAATGCGTAGATATCGCGATAAATTTGGCCTTCTAAATCTTGCTGGGCCATTTTTTCGTGCAGTTGTTGGCGGTTGAGCGGATGAAATGTATATTCATTGCCATCACGTAAAACCATTTTGAGTTGTTGCACATAATCCTCGGTTTTACCGTAGGTCAGGGTTTTCTCACCGCCGGAATTATTTGAAACCATGCCGCCGAGGGCGCACAGCTCGCGCGAGGCCGGGTAGCTGGGTAAAAGCCAACCCTGTGCCAGCGTGGCTTTTTCAAAGTCGCGATAGTACACACCCGGTTCGGCAATGGCAAAACCCTCACCGACCGCTTTTATGCGATTCATATATTGCGTAAAACTGACAACAATAGATTCTGTTAGTGGGCCGCCGGTCATGTCTGTTCCGGCTGAGCGCCCGGTAAGTGAAAGTTTTTTTTCCGGGTGCGTGGCAACGTAATAAACCAATGCCTGTACGTCGGCGCTGTCGCGTGGGGCGACAATGAGTTGCGGTTTGATGATAAATAAACTGGCATCGGTGCTGTACTGTTCGCGCGCGGCTTCATCGTCAAAAACATCGCCGGTGATGATTTCTTCAAGTTCTTTTTTAAGATTTTTTTGCGGTTGAGTGACGTCAGACATGGTGTTGTAATCTCTGTGCTAGTGTCATGGTCTCGCGGGCAAGCTGACCGAGCTCGTCGGTTTTTAAGACGTGGATTTTTATCCGATTGCCGGCGGTTTGCAATTCGCCTTCGGCATCGCCTAACGCTTCATTCTTCGCTTTGTCGAGTACAATGCCGCTACCTTCAAGACCTTGGCAAATGCGGGCGCGCATATAACTACTGCGTTCGCCGATGGTGGCCGTGAAAACAATGGCATCTAAGCCGCCCAATACTGCCATGTAAGCGCCGATGTATTTGCGCAAGCGATGACAAAAAACATCAAGCGCCAAGATGCCGCGCTGATCTCCGGCTTTAGCCATCTCAATAAGCTGGCGGACATCAGAGGTTGTTTCACTCAGGCCGCGCAGACCGCATTGCGTATTTAAAAATGTTTCCATTTGTGCCGCATCCATGCCAAGTTCTTTTTGCATGTGCAAGACCAAGCCGACGTCAATGTCGCCCGGCCGCGTACCCATAACCAATCCTTCCAGTGGCGTAAAGCCCATACTGGTTTCGATGCTTTGGCCGTTTTTTATCGCCGCGATACTGGCGCCACTCCCGAGATGGCAAACAATGAGTCGCTCGGGCAAATTATTTTGTTCATGAAGCATGCGCACAATGGATTGATACGAGATGCCATGAAAGCCATAACGGCGCAAGGTATGCGCGTCGCCAATATGCTGGGGAATCGCATAAGAGTATGCCGCGACCGGCAGAGTGCTGTGAAAGCTGGTATCAAAAACCGCGATCAACGGTGTGGCCGGTAATAATTCAATAAGTATTTTTATTTCTTGTACCGCTGGTGGATTGTGTAGCGGTGCCAAAGCGGATAATTTTTCCAACTCTGCGACCACATTAGCCGTAATTTTTAGCGGTGTTGCATAATTACCACCATGCACAACACGCACACCGACAGCCGTGAGCATGGCCGTGTCATAAATAGATTGTTCTCGTACAAGCAGTTTTAAAACAGCCGCCGTACTGGTGGCATACTCTTGCGCGCTAACCGTATGCGTTGCTTTGTTAGCGCCATTAACTATGGTTAATTCAAAACCGGTGCTGACAGTTTCGTAATGCGCCATAAGCAACTGCCGCTCGTTCTCGTAGAGCGCATATTTTTTTGACGAACTGCCTGTATTAACAACTAGATAGTGTCCCATTGCCAATGAGTGATGTCAACCGGGTCTTCGCCATACGCGATGACATATGCTTTATGATCAACTAATTTTTGCTTGAATTCCGCGGCAAGTGTCTCGGCTTGTTGGACGGGTACGACACCGCGGGCTTTCAGACAATTTAATGTTTGCAAAACAAGGTGATAACGGCTGGTGCCATTGCGTGTTTGCATATCAAACGGCGTGGTGGTTGAACCCTGATCGCGGTAGCCGTTGACGGCAATCCACTTGGGATCACGCAAGCGGAATAATGCGTGTTCGACAATGGTTGGATAGCCGTGGAAATTTACGATAACCGGTTTATCGGCAGTAAAGTATTGTTCAAATTCAGAGCGACTCAATGGGTGCTGACTGCGACCGATGCCAAGTGCTGTCAGCTCAATTATATTTACAAAACGTACACGCACGTTTGGCAATATCTTTCGCAGAATAGATATTGCCGCCAATGATTCTTTAGTGAGATAATCCCCGATGCCGCAGAATACAATGTCGGGGTTATCATGGCTGGCGAAAGCCCAAATTGCCAAACCCTTTTCAACATCGGCTTTGGCTTGTTCCAGCGTGCGCCATTGCGGTTCCTGTGTTTTGCCGGCGGCAATAATGTTTACGCGGTTCGTGGCGGCGAATGCTTTTTGGGCAACGGCCAATGTCGTATTGGCATCGGCCGGAAAATAGGCATCAACAAAATCAACGTGTTTTTCAAGCATACCGGTTATAAAGCCAGGATTTTGGTGGGTGTAGCCGTTATGATCTTGGCGCCAACCGGGCGAAGTCAGAATATATGTGGCGGCGGCGGTTATACCGCGCCAGGGAAATTCTTGCGCGGTTTTCAGAAATTTAACATGCTGATCGGCCATACTGGCGATAACCTGAATGAACGCTTCGTATGAATCAAGGGCGGCATGGCGACCGGTTAAGATATAACCTTCCAGCATGCCTTCCAGCGTATGCTCACTTAACATTTCCATAACTCGGCCATCAGTAGCTAGGTCTTTATCCCACGCTTTCTTTGGCCACACAAATGCGCGGGGCGTGGCCTTGAATATGGCATCGAGTTTATTGGAATAGGTTTCATCGGGTGACATGAAACGAAAATTTTTCTGTTCGCGATTTAATTCGAAAATATTTTTAAGCATCTCGCCCAGGGTCTCCATACTGCTGTGTTCTTCTTTGCCGGGGGCGCTGACATTTACTTTCAGCGTTTCAAGATCCGGCAAATTGAGGGGTTTGTATTGCTTGCCGCTGTAGGCATGTGGATTCATGCCCATACGCAAAGAACCTTCGGGCAGTACATTTTTTAATTCAGGAATAAATCCTTGGCCACGCGAGTATAATTCCTCGAATTTATATGAACGCATCCATTTTTCGACGGCTTTTAAGCCGGCTTTATTTGTTTTAGCATCTTGGTAAACAATTTGATGCGAAGCGTAATTACCCTCGATTTTTAAACCCTTGATTGATTTGATACCCGTCCAGCCCTTGGGCGTTTTTAAAATTATCATCGGCCAGCGCGGTGTCGGTGCGGCGGCATTGGCGCGGGCGTTTTGCTGGATCAGGCGAATCTTTTGATAAGCCGTTTCAAACACGGCGGCCGCTTTTTCATATATTTTACCGTTGAACTGAATAATGAGCGGTTCGTAACCATAACCGGTAAATAACGCTTTCAACTCGCGATCAGACATGCGGCCAAAAATTGTCGGCCCGGAAATTTTGTAGCCGTTCAAATGCAGAATCGGCAACACGGCGCCGTTGATGACCGGGTCTAAAAACTTGTTGGCGTGCCACGCGGTAGCCAGCGGGCCGGTTTCGGCTTCACCATCGCCGACTAAACAGGCGGTGATAAGATCAGGGTTATCAAGTACCGAACCAAAGGCAGTTGCCAATGAATAGCCCAATTCGCCGCCCTCAAGAATGGCGCCGGGTGTGCCCGGGTTCACATGGCTGGGTGAGCCGTACGGCCAACTGAATGATTTGGCGATGGCACCGATACCATCGTAGCTGTGGTTTTGCTCGGGGAAAAATTCGGCCAGTGTGTTCTCTATGAAAAGCTGTGAGCGTAAACCCGGATAGCCATGGCCGGGCCCGAGTACAAATAGAATTTTTGCGCCATGTTTTTTAATGAGTACGTTAAGTTGCGCGTAGGTGAAGGTAATGCCCGGCACACTGCCCCAATGGCCGAGAAGACGTGGCTTGATATGCTCCGACTTGAGCGGTTGTTCAAGTAAAAAATTATCCTGCAAATACATTTGCACGGCGGCGAGATAGTTTGCCGCGCGCACCAATTTTTTTGTGGCTTCAACCATGCTCCCAGTATACCCTAGTGAGCGCGATAAGTTTTACACACCCGAAGGTGTCTGGCCGTTTTTAGTGAGATGCTCTATTGCCAGCGCCAGTGCTTCCTCATGAGTTGTAATTGTGCCGGCAAGCTGGGCATCATAAGCATATTCTAACGCTTCACCGATATGTTTGCCTGATTTATATCCGCGCTCCAGTAAAGGATTTCCGGTAACTAATCTTTTGGGTGGCTCATATTCGACACGTAAGCGTTGCGCCTGGGCTAATAACGCGGCGGCCGGCGGATAGCCATGCCACGGTAGGGCGCGGCCGCGATGATCGGCCTCGGCAACCATAACCAGCTCATATATAGATGCCGGTTGCAAACGTTTGGCCAAACGCCGCACAGCTTTATCGGTTGGATTTGGATTGAGACCCGGCCAAAGATGCTCGCGAATCAAAGGCAGGATTTTGCTAGTTAGAACTTTTGCATCTATATCGGGAAATCTGAGTCGTGATAAAAATGCAGCAGCGGGTTTTACGCCGGCTTCAGAATGCTCTAAAGAGCGCCAAGCCAAATCACCTTTTTTATTGGGCTGATAGGCCGTGGTATCGGCTTTGCCAACATCATGCAGAAGCGAGCTAAGCATTATAATCAGAGCTTGATCATAGCCGAGTTTTTCACGACGTATAATATCGGCGGCGGCATCAGCTACCATGTGCGTGTGTGTCCAGACATCGCCCTCGGGGTGCCACTCCGGTTCTTGCGGTACACCGATCAATGCGTGTAATTCGGGATGTAGTTTCTCAATAACCAAAAGACGTCGCGCCCACTCAAGACCAATGCTTGGCTTGGAAGATTCTAGAAGTATTCTTTTCCACTCATTCGCGATACGTTCAGTTGCTAATTTCTTAAGTGGAATCGTACGGGCTAGTTCAAAAGTTTTTTCTTCGACGGAATAGCCGAAACGGACAGCAAAACGCACAAGACGCAAGACACGTAACGGATCTTCACCGAATTTTTTAAAGTCAGTGGCCCGCAGAATCCTATTTTTTAGATCTTCAATACCGCCGTATTCATCAATAATTTCACCGGTGAGCGGATCAATAGACATTGCGTTAATAGTAAAGTCACGCCGCCGCGCCGCTTCTTTTGATGTCATTGTGTGATCACCCTCTATTAAAAAATCGCCGTGACCTTCGCCAGTGCTTGTTTCGCGACGTGGGATTGAAACATCAACCTCTTGATCATCAATGATTACTTTAATAACTTCAAAACTTGCTCCAGTTTTCTTTGTTGATCCGAATTCTTCGAGAATTGTAAGAAGTTTAGATGCCGGAATGCCATATATTTCAACATCAATGTCTTTGGGTTCATCTATCGTTTGGCCGAGACGGCGACGCATTTCATCGCGTACCCAGCCGCCCACAACCAGAGCCCGACCGCCGGCCTCGTGGATGCGTAAGGCCAATTTTTCAGCCGGTCGCAAGCGCGACTCTAAAAGAAGTTTTTGCTTATTTTTTTCCGGATTGGAACCTAATTTTTCTTTAGATTGTTTTTCAGTCACGGTTGCCACGGAAGCGCTTGTTTGTGGCGAGCACTTCTTTAATTAATTTCGGGCTATAGCCGGCTTTTTCGGTTGCCTTCACGATGGCATTGACGTCTTTGGGGAAACATTTACCACCGAAGCCGCGGTCGTCTTCAAAAACCAGCGTATGCATCGGGCTTAAGCGCGGATCGGCTGTCCACAATTCCCGCAGTTCATTATAGTCCACGCCGAACGTTTTGGCGATTTCAAAAAATTCATTGCAGAATGTAACCTTGACGGCGTAGAAGGTATTCTCAATATATTTTGTCAGTTCGGCTGTCGTGGCATCGGTTTGGAGATAGCGTTTCATCGGGCCGCCTTTGGGTTTAAAAAAGCGCAAGACATAGTTTGTGTCTTTGCGGTCGCCGCCGACAACCATGAACGGTTCATTCTCAATCGTCCAATTGTAGGGTGTCCAATATTTACTTTCGCCAACATATTCAGGTGAGAAAACAATGCGTTTTTTATACTTCTTTTTCAACATTTCGGTAGTGCCGGGTACAACCGTGGATTTAATAAGAATAACCGGCGTTTTTAACCATTTGATTGATTCCTCAACGATACTGGTATCGCACGAGCCATCTTTTTTCATCGGTGTCGGCACAGCCACAATCGCAAGATCACATTTGTTTATGTCTTCTTTTGTGTTTGATTCCGGATAAGCCGGATCATATACTTTCGCTTCGGTAAAAAATTTGTGGAACGCCTTGCCGACATAGCCATGGCCGACAATACCCACAGTAAGTGTTTGTTTCATGGAGGCACGATAGCATATCGGCTTATTTATAGTAAAGAAAGAAACGCAATGCAACCTGGATGCTATAAAGTTATTAAGCTGCTAATATAATTTGACATTGTTATATATAGATGCTAGTGTACGTGCAAAGCTGTACATTAAAAAACTAGACAAAATACCGGAATAGAAGCCGGGTTGGGAGGAAACGATGTACCTCTGTCTATTGCTTGCCATTCCGATTTTAATCGGGGTCGGCGGTCTCGTATTCTCAAAGGGACTGTTGACGTTGAAAGAATTCATCGTCATGGAACTTGCCGTGTTTGCTGTAGTTGCGGGCGGTTATGCAATTGCCCGGCATGGCAAGACGCTTGACCGCGAGATCTGGAATGGTGAGATCAGCGGTAAAAAGCAGGCAACGGTTTCTTGCTCACACTCATACTCGTGCAATTGTCGTGAAGTGTGCAGTGGCTCCGGTGAGAATCGGAGTTGCAGTACAGTATGTGATACGTGCTACGAACATTCACACGACTACGACTGGAATCTCTACACGACGGCCGGGGAAACGATCACGATTGAGCGTGTTGATCGTCAGGGCGTTAATGAACCAACACGGTTTACATCGTCTAAAATCGGTGACCCGACGGCCGTCAGTCATTTTTTCAAGAATTACATTAAGGCCAATCCCGCGACGGTTTTGCGCAGAAGTGGCATGGCTGAAAAGTTTCCGGGGCTTGTGCCGGAGTATCCGATCGAGATTTACGACTACCACTATTGCAACCGGCTGATAGTCGTAAATGTGCCGATGCCGAGCGCAGATCACAGGGTTTGGAACCAAGCCCTGGCTGTAATTAACGGCAAGTTGGGTCCGCGGCGCCAGGTTAATATCATCATAGTGATGGTTAACACAGCCGATCCGGCTTACGTTTACGCTTTGGAAGACGCCTGGATTGGTGGCAAGAAAAACGACATCATCGTTGTCATGGGTGTTACGCATTACCCTGACATCGAATGGGTCGAAGTTACATCCTGGTCGAAGTCAGAAGGACTCAAAATTGAGCTTCGTGATAAGATCAAAGAAGTAAAAGCCCTAAATCACAAGGAAGAGATTCTCGCCGCCGTTGAGAAGTTAGTGGGTACGCAGTATCAGCGGGCACACATGAGCGATTACAAGTGGCTCATGGCCAGTGTTCAACCGGGTACGGGCGTGACTTTGGGACTGTTCTTGTTCGGCGTCGCTTTGGCGATTGGTTTGACGATTTACTTCGTCAAGAATGACCCATTCGATGGCCGTAGTAGTTATTATCGTTAACCAAAAAAGAAAGAGAGAGGCATAAATGAACAAAGTCGTGCTGGGTGGTCTTGTTTTGGCAGGGTGTCTGGTGCTGGGAATCATCGGTGTCGTTGTCGGTTACAACGGCTTCGTGAACCAGTGCAACGGCTTTGAGGCCAATATTCCGGCCGCGTATGATGAGATGCGCAACATCTACGATAACGGCTGGAAGGAAGTCAAAGAGCAGGCGCAGGTGCCGGACATGTACGCCAGCAAGCTCAAGGAGCTTGTGCAAGCGGCGATTTCCGGGCGCTACGGTCCCAGCGGTTCCAACGCCGTCGTGCAGATGATCACGGAGCAGAACCCGACGCTTGATCCCGGACTGTTCCTGAAGATCTCGCAGACAATTGAGCGTTTCCGGCGCACGTTCGCCGAGCGGCAGACCGAGTTGATCGCCAAGAAGCAGGAGTATACGCGCTTCTTGACGATGAGCTTCACCAGTCGCACGTACAATGGGCTAGGCCATTATCCGCGGATTGATTTCGCGAAGTATGCGATCATGACTTCGGATAAGACCGAGAGCGACTTCGCCACTAAGAAGTCGGAGCCGATCGATCTGCGGCGCTAGCTATAAATGTGGTAAGGGGCGCGCCATGCGCCCTTTTTTATTAGAGTAAAATAGAAGTTAGTTTTGGTTATTGCTATTGATTTTATATATTTAGTATGTTATAAAAGAGATGTCAGAAAGGATAGAGAGATGAACCTTCACAAAAAAGCAAGCAAGCCCCCGATGCCGTGGGAATACGCTCCGTTGGGTCGGCGGGAGTTTCTGGCCTGGCTGGAACCGAATTTGTCAGCCGCTGACATGGAACGCGTGGCCTTTGCTTATACCTGTTCCAAATATGCGCATCGCGGCCAGACGCGTGACGGTGGTAAAGTAAGGTATTTCGAACACCCCAAGTCGGTGGCCTGTATTCTGATTCACGAACTTAGTATCACGAAGTGGCAACCGATTGTTACCGCCTTATTGCATGATGTGCTGGAAGATTCATTCCTGTTAACATCGAATCGCATTCGAATTAATTTTGGTCCGGCAGTCCTGCGCAGTTTGCGTCTGCTAACGAAAGACCCAAAAGAAGGTTATCACGCGCGCTTGGTGGCGCACGGCACGGTGTGGGATTGGATCGTGAAATTGTGCGATCGTTTGCACAATATGCGCACACTCGGTGCTTGCACACCCGAGAAACGCCGCCAACAGATTATTGAGACGCGCGAAGTGTATATACTGCTGGCGAAGAAACTAATTACCCGTTTATCGGCACAGCATAAATGGTGGGGTAAAAGTTTGCTTGCCGGTCTGCATGAACAGTGTAAACATGTTGAGCAGAAGCTGCGCACTGAAAAAACGCTTGCCGACATGTAATGAGTCATACCTCCGACAATAGCGGAGGTATTTTTTATTCCGTTAGAAATGGATGTTTCTAACGGAATTTATTGCGTGAAGAATTCGAAGACGTAGCCGGTGGTGAAGTCACGCAAGGTGCTATAGGTTGCCGAATTATAAGTGCCGGTTGAAATAGTGTGTTTGGCGCCGAGTTTTTTAACGGCGGCTACGACAGCCGATAGTGACATCGGTGAATCGGCTTCGGCTAAACCGGCTAGTTGCGGATCAAGTGAACCGACTAAGCGCGCCGAGGCCTCGTCAAGCGGTCGGGCTTGTTCTTCGGGCAGATAGTGCGAAAAATCAACACTTCCGATAATGAAAACTTTGCGGCCAAATTTTTCAGTTACCGCGGCGATAGTTTCGCCCAGCGCCGCGCCCTGTTCAGTGCTGGCATCTGAACGAATTAAAATCGCGACGATACGGGCTTGCGGGAATAATTTCGAAATAAACGGTGTCTGTGAGTGAATCGCGTGATCGGTAAACGGCGTTTCATCATGCGCGACCATCTTTGTTTTTTCAAGCGCGTGAATTAATTCCAGATCGGGTTGAACTGTACCAAACGATGTTTGAAAACCGTATTCGGAGATACTAACACCGCGGCCGCGCTCGAAATGATCCGGTCCAATGATAATAAATGTTTCCACGGAGGCAGATTTTTTAAGTTGCGCGTAGTAATTGGCAAGTAAGGGTATTGCCGTGGGAATATGATGTGAAACGATACCGCCCAGTGCTTTGTTTTTCAACGGTTCAACCCGCGCGGCCGCGATGCTGTGTTCAATGAAACCGCCCTCGCGCATAAAGCGTGTCGCATGTATTTTAATTGTGCCGGCATCACTGCCTAGCGTATCAGACAAGCGTGCTAATTGAAGTTGCGCCGTTAGCGCCACCGCGCCGTAGGCGAGACCGGCCAGGGCGTAGATAACTGCGCCAGTCAGAATAAATGTACGCGTGCTCATTTAATCGTAATGTTTGCCGACGCCGATAAGTTCATAAGTGTCGGTTCACGCATGGATTGCACAATGGCCGGTTCAGCAATGTAGATGCCGCGACTGACAACGCGGGCGAAGTAATAGTATTCATTGCAGTGGCTGATCGAGCCGGACCAATCCATGAAGGTGACACTCTGATTCGTATTCATAACCGGCCAGCGAATGCAGTTAGGGCTCTGTCCGTTGTTATAATATACGGAATACGTTTTCACGACCGGTCGCAAACCGCTGGGCAAATAATCGGTAATTGTATAAAGACCCGGAACCTTGGCGTTATAGGTACGCGAGAGTGAAATTTTTACCACATCGCCATCTTTAAATGTCTTGGTTTCAACACCACCCACCGTATAACGGCGCGATACGGAAATACGCATATCCGGCGTTACTTTTGTGAGCGGCGCGTCGTATGAAACGGCTACGCCGGCATCGCCTTTGACATCACGAAAACGCAAGGTCGCCGCTTCTTCGGGGGTTAATTCAAGCCGAAGCTCTTCGCCGTTACGGAGAGTTTTTGTCTCATCTTTCAGATTGGTTTTATAGACGAACGCGATATCGCTTGACTTCAGATTCGGCAGGAGCGCGTTCCAGACGAGTACGCGTTCCAACGAGACCAGAGTTTCGGTTGTCGGCGCCTCGGCGGCGTATGCGTTAAGACGCTCAACCGTTTCATTTTGTTCGCCGATTTCCGCGGCCAGCAATGTCAGCAGGGCGGCACCGACAACCTGATCATCGCCACGGTTGCTGTAAATATAGGCATAGGGGCGGCTTGTTGTGATACGAGGTGTTAATTCGGTGTGGTAATAAGTGCGCGCACCATCAATGTCGCCAATGACAGCCAAGGCCAGAGCCAGTCGTATCTTATCCATTGTTGCCAATGAGGTGTTGGCCCGCAGGGTTTGTAATTGATCCAACACCGGTTCGTGCAATGCGGCCAAGCCGAGTAACGCGCTAACATCGCGTTTCTCAATATTTTGGGCGCGGAGGTAGGCACGCAAGCCATCCCAATTAATTTCGGCTTTTGTGTCATCGCGCAATGCATAGGCCACGAGGCCTGACAGCATGGGGTCGCTGCTGCTGTACGGCAACAGCGAGATTCCGCCATCGGGCGTCTGATATTGCGCGATGTTCTGTGTTTCAGTTTCACTTTTCGCAACACCAAAATATTGTTGAAGCAATTGCGTCGCGCGTATACGCGCGACTTGTTGATCGGCGCGACTGCCACCAAATGCCAATGACCATAGTTCGCGGTAACTGCTACTGCGCTGGCGTGAAGCTACGCGTATTTCTACGGTACTTGTCGCGCCAACCGGTGTTTTAAGCGGGCCATTGGCCAAGGCGAATTCATTTGTATAACGCTGATTTAAGTTTGTTGCTACAACGCGAATTTTTTTAATGATGGCATCATACTTGCCACCACCGGCGGCGGCAATCGTAATGCTATGTTCGCCGGGTACTAATTGGCCAAGGACGAGATCGGCGCTTGTTGTGCCAGCGGTAGTAACTTTTTTAAAGGGTAGTGTAGCGCTGGTGGCAGTATAGATTAGCTTCTCCGGCAAAATATCACTGCCATATGCTCGCGCACGTAGGACTAGAGAATCGCCGGCAATATAAGTATCGTTAACGGCGGCATCAACAAAGAACGGTAAACTTACGGGAATAAATGAGGTTACACTGCCGACATGCAGGTCTTTTGTTACCGCCTGAGCTGTAACCCGCCAGGAAGTAAGATTATCGGGTAAATGCACTGTGACATTTGCCGTACCGTCAAAGCCCGTTTGCGCAGTGCTGAAGATAGCCACATCTTTAAAGTTGCCGCGTGCCTCATCGCCACCCTTTTCTTCATTGTGCACGTAAATACCATCAGCCAGATATGTATGTTGATCGGCAACTTCAATGTTATAAACCCAAACCCAATCATCGTGTGACGTGATTGAAGTAACCGCTACCGGTGTACCGTCACCGGCCAATAAAGTATCGCCCAACCGCACTTCACCGGCATGCTGCCATGAATGATTGACGAAGAGTCGGTGATTTTTCGTGACACGCAATGAATTATTAATGACAAGGTAACCCGCTACTAAATGCCGCGTTGTGCGCGTGACAGTTGTGGGTACGAGTGTGTCGGTGAAGTCATCGGTACGCGTTACAATCGTATCGCCAACATGCAGTTTTTCTATGCTTAACGTACCGTTAGAGGTTGATACCTGTGTCCCCGACAAGAAGCAACCGCCCATTTCCGCTCCGCTTTCCATGGCGCTTAAGTGCGAGGAGCGTGTGAGAATGGATATTGGCCGATCGCGATAAAGATCGCTGACAATATTTTTTTCTATAGGATTGATTGTAAATGCAGCCTGGTCGAGCGCTGAAACATTCACTTCGGCATTTTCATTATTACCGACATCAATGGTTAACTTGGCATCCTCGCCGGGACGATAACGCGCTTTATCGGTACGAATTGTGATCGGTAGTTTGCGGTCTTTTGAGGGATCAAGCGACAGATTCACGGGATAACTATCATGGAATTTATTGCCACTGAACCAGACGCCGATAAATTGAACATTCGGTATATAATCGTCTTTGAACAAATCCATATATTCCGGCGTACTGGCGATTTGGTAAGATGCGATGCCCTCCGTCAGACGCATGAATAGAAAACTGTCAGCGGTCGCCGGCAAGGCGCTATTATCAATGCCGGTCATCTGCAGGGATATAAGATCACCAACTTTATAACTCTGCATGTTGCCGCGCAGATTTTTTATAATGACACCCTCGGTATCGTAATTGCTGAATGTCGAGGTGGTCGAACCCCATGCATACGCTTGGGCCGTATACGCATGACCATTTTCATCGGTAACGTTGAATGTCATATCGTAGCCCTTATTTGGTTCGAGCGACTGTTCAAACGATACCGTGCCTTCCGCTGACGTTGTCAATATTTCACTGCGCAATAATTTGCGATGTTCTCGCGAACGGTATATTGGCCAAGTTGTTTTTGTAATCGGATCGTAGCGCGTGTCTATTTGTTCTTGCGTGTAGGTTACCTCGGTAACCGTCGTGGCGATTATTTGACCGCCGACCGTCGGGCCGCGGTAACCGTTTGTATCCCATAGATTATCGCGCAGTATTTTGTCGAGCGAGACACGGTAGGCCGCTAGCGTCAATTTTGTTGTTTGTGAATTCAAAGTTTGACTCACATCGAGCATAATTTTCGGACCGAAAACCAGCACGGCCGATGTTTCTGAAATCTCGCCTTCTTCCGCCAATACGGGCGAGACGGTCATTGAAAGATACTGCGGCCAGTAGCCGGGGGTAGTGTATTTTGTGGGTACGACAAAATTACCGATGCCGTCGGCATTTAAAGTAACCGTGCCATGTACTGCTTCTGAAATCGCATACCCTTCATATTTTAGTTGTAGTTTAGCGACTGGCGTACCGTCGAAGAATTTCGCTTTTGCGGTGAAGGTTATCGAATCGCCGGCAAAGATTGCATCCGTCGGATTTCCCGAGTAATGCAGAGCTGT
>CAYHYQ010000006.1:0-16871 GCA_964360715.1 uncultured Candidatus Saccharibacteria bacterium | reverse complement strand
GAGGGCAGCAACAAGGTTCGGCACAAAACCGGCAACTGTATCCCACAGTTGTAGTAATGAATCCTGAATCACTCCCAAACCGTTCGATGTATATGCTTCGTATAACATAGGACACCTCCTTTCTTCGTAGGTGAAAAGAATCGTACTGCGCGATGCCGTACAGAGTTCTCATACACGTAACTTAATTATTGTAGCATTGAAATATAAACCAGCTTTATGCTTTATCCACAAAAAGTTATATGCGATTGTCACTTAGGCAACGGCATGCTACAACTTACCCCGTGACTATGTGGCGTCTTTGCCAAGTGAAAGGACGCGATGAAAATCAATAAGTTGGTAGTCGGGGAGAAATACAGAGTTGTCAGTGAAACATTCAAGATGACCGCCGAACGTATCCAAGCTCATGCCATCGGCGGTATCGAAGTTCCGTGTACAGAATTTGTCGGTGGCCATTACCAAGGACTTCATGGTAATCCCGCAAAACTACGACACGTGTTTACCGAATCGCCAATACCGGGTTCTGTCGGGAAACTGGAATTCTATTTCGCACCCGATGACCCCCAGTTCATGGAACTTGAGTTCGAAAAAGAGTAAGCTACTAGCGTACGGGGTCCGATTGTTATCGGACCCCGCTTTATTATTTCGCAAAAAAAAACCGGCTCGCAATGAACCGGCATACTTTATTCGGGACCGATTGTGCCACCCCAGAAGCGAGCACACAATTTGGCAAAACCTTGCGCGATATCCATAGTAAACTCATCTTGAGCACGTGTGGTAATGACCATCTGATCACTGCCGCCGCAATTCCACCAAACTTCAAACCAACGACCATCTTCGTGCATAGTACACTGGCCATTGTAAACACCTTTCAATCCTTTCAATGGAAAACTCCCCGGCCCCGGCAACGTACAGAACCAGACGGGCTTGGTTGGGAAACCCGACTTTTCACAACGAACTTTGCCGGCCTTCCCGAGATAATTGCGCAGTACGCGATCGAGCTCGGAAATGGTTATTGGCCGTTTGCTTTGTTTGAAATCAATACTGATATCCATGATCATCCTCCAAGTACTATCATACCATAAACTATAAAAACCGCCAGAGGCGGTCTTTATAGTTTATTCACGCAATGCGCTATCGGTGAACAATAAATTTCACTATCAGTAATGCAACGATATTAGCAACTTTAATCATCGGATTGATGGCCGGGCCGGCGGTGTCTTTGTACGGGTCGCCGACGGTATCGCCCGTCACGGCCGCTTGATGCGCAAACGATTTTTTACCGCCATGATGACCTTCTTCAATATACTTCTTGGCATTGTCCCAGGCGGCACCACCCGAAGTCATCGAGATAGCCACGAAGATACCGGTCACGATAAGACCGACAAGCAAACCGCCTAATGCTTCGGGACCGAGGAACCAACCGACAGCAATTGGAAACACGATAGGAATAAGCGCCGGCAAAATCATTTCGCGGATTGCGGACTTGGTGGCAATATCAACAGCGCGGGCATAGTCGGGTTTACCCGAACCATCCATGATACCCGGTATCTCGCGGAATTGACGACGCACTTCATCTACAATGCCACCGGCCGCTTTACCCACGGACTTCATGGCCATCGAGGCAAAGAGGAATGGCATCAGACCGCCAAAGAACAAGCCGATAAGAACTTTTACGTTATCGAGAGATAGATTCACACTCGCACCGAGAGCACTCAAATCATGTGTGTATGAAGAGAATAGAACTAATGCCGCCAAACCAGCTGATGCAATGGCATATCCTTTTGTCACGGCCTTTGTGGTGTTACCAACTGCATCGAGTGGATCGGTAATCGCACGGACAGAGTCGGGTAAGCCCGCCATTTCGGCAATGCCGCCGGCATTATCGGTAATCGGTCCGAAGGCATCAATAGCCACTATAATAGCCGTGAGTGACAGCATACTCATAACGGCCAAGGCCACGCCGTAAACACCGGCGAAACTGAATGAAACAAAAATACCAAAGGCAATAACAATAACCGGCAACGCCGTTGATTGCATCGAAACCGCCAAACCGGCAATAACATTCGTGCCATGGCCGGTGGTTGAGGCCTGCGCGATATCACGCACCGGCGCGAAACGCTTCGAGGTGTAGTACTCGGTAATGGCAAACACCAAACCGGTAACAACGATACCGGTTAATAAGGAGTAAAATACATTATGCGAACCGATGCCAGTGATAAAGCTGGCAAACGGATGGGCGATAGTAAACCAGTAAAAACCGGCAACAGCGAGAAGACCACTCACAATCAAGCCCTGATACATGGCTTTCATGATACCCGTGTCCTTCAGGCGCACAAACCATGAACCGATGATCGAAGCGATAAGCGCCATGCCACCGATGAAAAGAGGGAATTCAACCGCGTGGATATCGCCCGGATATAACAGAGAGCCAAGCAACATCACGGCGATGGCCGAGACAACGTAGGTCTCAAAAATATCAGCGGCCATGCCTTTGGTGTCACCGACGTTATCACCGACGTTGTCGGCAATAACCGCCGGATTGCGCGGATCGTCTTCAGGAATCCCCGCTTCAACTTTACCAACAAGGTCAGCGCCGACATCAGCGGCTTTGGTAAAGATACCACCACCTAAACGCGCGAATACGGAAATCAGCGACGCGCCAAAACCTAAACCGATAAGTGCCGTAATATCACGCGTCGCCCAATAAAATACCGAGAGAGATAACAAGGCCAAACCGGCAACGAGAAAACCGGTGACGGAACCGCCCCGGAATGAAAGTAAGAAGGCATGGCGTAAACCGACATCGTGGTTATCGGCATGTGCGCGTGCCGTTTCAGCGACACGCACATTCGATTTAACCGCCCCAAACATGCCGATATAACCGGCCAGCATTGAAGCCACAGCACCGACAACAAAACCCGCGGCCATTGTGCCACCCATCATCCGCCACAAAATAAACGTAATCACGATACCGACGCCAAGAACGACGGTTGCCTCGCGTTTCATGTACGCTTTAGAACCTTCTTCAATCGCTTGCGCGATCGCACGCATTTTTTCGTCTCCGGTCGGCTTCCGAAGCACACCCCACATTATATATAGGCCATAGAGAATCGCGACAACAGCCGAAATAATCGCGAAGTTTATAATATTCATGCCGTTAACCCTAGCAAAAACGGCCTTCCTTGGCTAGTGAACTAGGGTTGCGGCACACCGAGATAGCGTGATTCGCCAAAGGCGAGTATCAACATAAATACCGGTGAGAGCAGGAGTAAACCAATAGTAAAACCGATGTCATGACCGAAGGCACGCGACAAACGATGTAGAATTACAGCCGCAACAACAATGTTGGCCAGCGGAATAAACATGAAGATAATCCACCAGGCCGGCCGGCCGACAATTTCAAGCAAAATAATAATATTATAGAAGGGAATGATTGCCGCCCAACCCGGCTTGCCGGCCTTCGTAAATATCTTCCAGTACGCGATGATTGCTATTACCACAAAAACCAGCATCACAAGCCAGATCGCACCGATGAAGGCAAGTAAAGCGGCTGGTGGAACCTGCGTGGCGGCGTTTCCATATGCGTTGTAGTCGTACATATAAATTTAGTTAAATTATTTATTATTAATTATACATCTCGCGCCTGATGCCTATCAATACTGCCTACTTAATTTAACAGAGTTGAATCCACAGCGGCGGGCGCGTCGAGTTCGACAACATTTTGGACGCGATCAACCATAAGTGTAACGCGTTTTTCGGTATCTTCGTACGAACTACGGGCATCGTCGAGATGTTTGCCGAGTTTGCGAAAGTCATCGCCCAACTTGCGGCCATCGGTTGAAATGCGTTCAAGTCGTTTCATGATATCTTTTGTTTGCTTTGAAAGCTGGACATCTTTGAGCCAATGCCGAATCGCCGCAACTGATAAGCCAAATGTATTCGGCGAAACCATAAAAATCTTTTTGGAACGCGCATACGCCGGAATATCAACATCTTTTATATTATTGATGATTTCGTAGTACACCGTTTCAGCCGGCACGAACATGAGCGCCAAATCGGTCGTGCCTTCGGCCGGTAAAATATATTTTGAGGCAATCTCGTCTATTTTCTTTTTCACGTCACTGAAAAAAAGTTTGCGATATTGTTCTTTTTGAATATCGTTGTCGGCATTCACCATTTTTTCAAAGTTTTCCCAGTTGAATTTAGAATCAACCGGTAGTAACAAATCATTCGGCAATTTTAGCGCGACATCTACGGCTTCACCGGATTTAAAATAGTGCTGAATCTCATAACTGTCGCGGGGAAAGAATTGCTCAAGCGAGGCCTCAAGCGATGCCTCACCCCAAATACCACGCAACTTCGGAGATTTAAAAATATCCTGAAATGACGAAACACTTTGTACCGTTTCGTGCACCTGTTTTACGTTTTCAGTTAATTTTGTAAGACCGGCAGTGAAGCCCTCAACCTGTTTATGCACATTTTGCGAGGAGCGTTCGACCGATTCACGTGAGTCCTTAAGTTGTTCGGCTACGAGTTTAATGGTATCGCGTAACGCCTGATTCATGGCCGTATTCATGTTATCGAGCCGCTGATTCAGTACCTGAAAGGCCTGATTTTCCGTATCATTGCCCTCATCAGGCACTTTCGAACGCAGAACAAAAATATAGGCAGCTAGGGCGCCAATTAACACACCGACAACAATTAAAACAATCGTAAGTGGAGTCATAGGATACCCCTAGTGTACAGCCGTTCACAGACCTGGGCAAGAAATCTATTTTGACAGCGCTATAACTATGATAAGATGGGATTGTTATGCAATCTCAATTTCGTATATCCACAATTATTCTGGGTGCGCTGGCGTTAAGCATAACTTATGTGTTTGTAAACTCACCAATCACATCGAAAGCTAGCTTACAAACAACAAGTGCCTATGACGTTGTGATTGCCGGTGGTGGCACCGGCGGCACGGCCGCGGCAATCCAAGCGGCTCGCCAAGGCGCAACTGTCGCCTTACTCGAAGAAACCGATATCATCGGTGGCCAAGCCGTCGCCGCGGGAGTTTCCACGATGGATGGCGGCGTTTGGTACAAAACCGGTATCTGGAAAGAATTCGCCGACCGGATAACTGCTTACTATACTGCTAAAGGTCTTTCTGTCGGCACGTGCTATTGGTGGTCTGTAAATACTTGTTTTGAACCGAAAGTCGGCCGATCTATCATGCTTGCAATGCTCAATGAAACCGGTCGCGTAACAATCAAAACTCGAACTTATGTTAAAAGCGTGGTCATGAGCGGTAACAAAGTCACCGGCGTGGTCACAAATACTGGTGAAACTATCTATGCCAAACAAACTATTGAGGCCACCGAATATGGCGATCTTCTGCCTTTGGTGACCGGCCTTCAATATCGTGCGGGAAATCAAGTATCGCCACTTACCGGCGATCAAAGCAAGATATGCGTTCAGGACATCACTTATACGATGGTTACCAAGAAATACCCGACCGGCATCCCCGCTAATCTTAAGTTGAACAACATACCCGACCCCGCGACTTATACCGCGCATCGCGCCGAATTTGCGGCTGTGGTCACCAATACCGGCGGGGACTGGGAACAACATAAAGCGCCTTACAACTGGACCTCTTTTATCGCCTATCGCGGTTTACCGAATGAAAACGCAAAGATCAATTATACATCCGACGTTCCCGATCGAAGTAAAATCTCGAAAACTGGCCTTAACTGGCCAAACGATGTTCCATACTCTGTCGCCGATCTTGATCGCGCTAACCGCCAAACGGCCAACTGCAAAGCCAAGATGGAAACGATACAGTTTCTGTACTACATCCAAAATGAATTGAAACAACCATGGTCAGTTGCGGATGACGAACCCTATGATACAAGCTACAACCGCACGACCAATTCATGCGCCAATATACCTGCTGAATTTAAAGAGATTGAAGCGCGCATGCCGCAGATGCCCTATGTTCGCGAGGGCCGGCGCGGTATCGGCATCAAAACCATAACGGCAAAAGATCTCCAGCGCGATCCGGTTACCAAAATTGCAAAGAGAAACTTCACGTCCGCTATCGCACTCGGTGACATGGTTTTTGATCTTCATGCTTGCAGTACCGATAATACCCTCGAGACATCTCTCGGCGAGACATCCGCGGATAGCAACGGAGTGACCGGAAATTTCCAAGTTCAAATGGAATCTTTGATTCCGCAAACGGTCAACGGACTTATCTTTGCCGAGAAAAATATTTCCCAATCGCGCTTGGCGAATGGCGCGACACGACTTCAGCCCCCTATAATGTTGACCGGGCAAGCGGCCGGTTCATTGGCGGCAATCGCCGCTAAAACTAATCGCCAAGCGCGCGCGGTAAAACCGATTGAAGTGCAGTCACAAATTTTAAATAACAAAAGTGCCATCGCACTCAATGTATTTACCGATGTGCCGCTGACACACACCGATTGGCGTGGGGTTCAATTGGTTAATACTTACGAGATAATGAACGGCTATGGCAATGGATTTTTTGGTGTTAATGATGCATTAACACGCGGTCAAGCTGCAGTCGTACTTGTGCGCCGTTTTAATCTGCCCTTGTTAACACCCTTAACAGCAACATTCGCCGATGTACCAAAAACACATCAATTCTACGCCTATATTGAAACAATCTATCGCGCCGGTTATACCGCCGGCTGTGGCGGCAGTCCCCTTAAATTCTGTCCTGACACTTCGGTTACACGCGGCCAGTTCGCTGTTTTCTTGGCGCGCGGCCTGGGCTATGTACCACCAACATCATTACCCTCGCCCGCCCCGCAACCATTTAGCGATGTGCCCACAACGCATCCTTTCTACAATTACATTACATATCTGGCACAACGTGGCATTGTACAGCCGTGCAGTACCGCGCCCATGAAATTCTGCCCTGAAAGTGTCATCACGCGCGGCGCTGTGGCCACCTTCACCGGCCAATCTCTTTTAATTAAATAAAAACAGGTCCGCCAGCTGGCGGACCTGTTAATTCAACCGCAATCACCAAATACAGTGTGCTGTCGCGAGTAAAAACCGCGACGCGTTACGATTGAATCATGTTCCGTCTTACAGCGCTTACAGCGCTGTAAATGCGTTTCAAGAAGTGCGCGCTCTCTGCCCAATACCCGATATGGCGTCAGCGCAAATTCTTCGCGCAGGGTGACTGCCGGATGATTCGCCGCTTCATGTTCGGCTTGCACGAACGCGGTTTGCAAACGCCGTTGTGCGCGCAATTTACTGCGCCGGACTTGACGAGCCATTGTCATCCTCCTTCGCGATACGCCATGCAAGCGTTTCACCAGCACACAGCGGCACAATGTCGCCCGGCCAACGCTCGGCCACTTTCCAGGGCTTGCGTTCAAATGTAACTGTATCCCCGTTCAGCGGCAAACCGTAGAACTGCGCGCCAAAGCGACTCGTAAAATCTTCAAGCCGCTCCAGACCGATATGTTGCTCGAATAATTGAATAAGCAGTGGCATACGCACCGGCGCACTATAAATGCCGGCGGCACAGGTACTGGATTCTTTCTTAACCACCGGATGCGGCGCGCTGTCGGAGCCGAAGAAAAATTTGGGATTCCTCGTCTTCAAAACTTCCCGAAGCGCCGTACGATCGGCAACACTTTTGAGCACCGGCTTGCAATACAAATGCGGCCGCAAGCCAGCATGTAAAAGATCGTCGCGCGTCAGCGCGAGGTGATGCGCCGTTATAGTAGCAGCAATATTGGCCGACATTAATCTAACAAACCTGACCATTGCCGCTGATGAGACATGTTCGACAACCATATGCAGGTCGGAACAACCAAGCAGTATCTTTGCCAATGTCTCAATGTACAGCGCCTCGCGTTCGAATTCATCCACGTCCGCTTGCGGCGTTTCGGCGTGCACACATAAAACCATGCCGTAATCGCGCATCGTCTGGAAAACTTCGGACAAGCCCGCGAGTGTCCGCACACCATTTGCCGAACCCGTCGTGACACCGACAGGGTAGAGCTTGGCGGCAATAACACCGGCCGTGGCCGCGGCAGCAATCATCTCCGGTGTCGTGGTCGGCGTCAGATAGATTGTCATGAGCGGTTTTGCATAACGCTGAATCGGCGCCGGCAATGCCTGAAGAATTTCCCCCTGATACCGCAAGGCATTCACGGCATCTTCGATCGGCGGCTGAGTGTTAGGCATGATCAGTAAACGGCCGAATACACCCGCCGTATACGGCATCACATCGCGTAACAACTGCCCTTGCCGCACATGCACATGAAAATCATCCGGCCGCCGAAGAGTAATGCTATCTACTGCTTCCATGGGACTCCTTTCAATCGATATGCTTCTTTAATAGTTGCTCGTACCCGCCAACCGCGAAGCATAGCGATACTACCGAGCGCAAACGAATCAGCGTATTGCAAACTGGCACAATCTTGGGGACTAAGAATCCCTCCGCCGGCATTAATATGTTTCTGAATTCCGACTTCTCGCGCACTAATAAGCCAGCGCTGTAGTAGCGAGAGTAGGGGTTTGCCGGATAAACCGCCGCCGCCAAGATGCGTGAGCGGTGATTCATCTGTACCGAATAATCCGTGCCAATCGATTTGATCAGGGAGTACACCCCACGGAAGGGTATTGGTAATCACAATGCCATCGATGGCGGGGTGTCGCAGCACATCAGCTACCGCAGCAACCGGCATTAAGATATTGATTTTTATAAAGTAGGGTACATCGAGTATCTGACCAATCAGTTCAGCATCAGCATTCATCTCGCTAATTAACCCACCAAGATGTAGCCCGACATTCGGACATGAGTAGTTTTTCTGAATACCGAACTGCGCTCGCCATAGACGCGAATACTCTTTGATGAGTAGCAGAAATGTGCGCCACTCATCGAAACGTGCGACAGCATCTGTATTCACGGACATGAATGATATTTGAAACGATTCAGTTCGTGTATTCCAGCGACCTGTTCCGATTAAACTCGCCGCACCGGGTCCCGAAAGTCCTACTGCATTGAGAGCAACGCCTTTGAAAAAACGAATGCGTACACAATCGGGAAATAGCTCCCGGGGCGTAATACCATCTGCTCGCAAAGTCATATTACCGATGCGTGGTAGCAGTGTTGTCGTTTTTGCAACAAATGTGCTGCCGGTAAAATCCAGGCCGAGCGGCCGTAAGAATCGGTGATATGGATATCCTTCGCCGAAAAACCCGCGCACACCCGATGCATCCCAGACCGGCTTAAATTCAACGCCATGAATTCTCATCTACTTCCTCCTTTGTTAAAGTGCGTTGCCCTACTCTAACCACTGCAAGGCGACGCGTCAATGCATTAAAAAACAGGGGAGTGGTAGCTCCCCTGCGCTGTATTACGGAGCGGCGAAACCGCCGACGGCCGTCTTGCTGAAACTCGCCGCGCTGGCCGAGGCCTGACTCGAACGCTGTGAGAACAACTGGAACGCGGCGCGAATCTCTTTGCCCGTGTTCTTCGGCGTCAGAATCCACTGCGGCGGAATGCCCATCTCGCCGAACACGGCCTGGAAATCGGTCGTGCCATCATCAATGCCCATAGCCGCCACGATGTGCCGCTCGGTCCTGAGCATATCGGTGATGATTTTTTTACAATCGGATGCGCGCAATTTGCGTGAGCCCTCGTCATGACCGTCGGTCACAATGAGTGTCACCGTGCGGCAAGGCACGCCGTTCTGTTTGAACTCCTGCTCCTTGGCCAACACCGTACCCAGAATCACGCCGGTCTCGTCATACAACGGCGTACCGCCGTTGGGAGCGTAGTTCTGCGCCGTCATCTTTTCGGACCTGTCGAGCATGACGAACGGGTAGAGCACGCGACCGTTGAGGTATCGTGTATGTGCGAGCACATCACCGGCGGATTTGGCCTTGCCCAGCTCGTCAATGACGACGTTGTGGCCTTCGCGCACAAACTGGGCGTTGCTCCCGAAACGAATAGAACCGGAATCATCAATGAGCATGGTCAGCAGTACAACTTCGCTGGCCGTGACTTCATCGATGCTGAGACCCAGACCCGCGTTGATCTGCGCGCCCAAGTCGAGATCTTCCAGAACGCTCATGGACCCAGGCGAGATTGTGCCGTCATCCTTCGCGCTCCGGAAGAGGGTGCTCACATGCGCTGCTGCGGTCGAATTACTCATCTGCGTATCCTCTCTTTCGGTTGTGCTCCGATAGTATGGACAGTATCGTTCATACTATCGGAGCGATTCAGTTCAGAACGCGAAGTCCGGCCAATCACGCAGGGGTGTCGTGGACTTCACGAGATGCATACCCGCGTCGGCGAACTTCTGATGCATGTCCGCGGCCTTGTCGGTGAAGTCGAGGCCGGGAATGATGTTGCCCTTGTCGTCGCGGCTGACCACGGCCGACATGCAATCGGTCACGATGTAAATCTTACGGAGCAGTTCCTTGTCCAGCACCAGAAATTCATCCATGAGCTGGGCTTCGGTCGTGGCCACGCAATGACTTGAGGCCTGGCCGGCGATGATGAGCCGCTTACAGCGGGCCAGTAACGTCACCAGCTTCTTGTTCTTCTCGGCCAGCGGCTTGCCGTCCCAGGTCATCAGCACTTCGGGCTTGATCGCACCGTAGTTCTCGGTCAGGAAGTTACCACCCTTGACCTCACCCCACGACTGCGATACGCGGGCCAAGTTGTGAAACGCCGTCGCCTCCTCGATGAGACCGACGATGGCATGCCCATCGCTACCCAGAATGCAGTGCGGCGGCCAGAGGATGAGGGCGTACTGCCCGCCACGCTCCAGTTCCGCGCAGTAGAATTCAACCTGCTTGAGCACCCAGGTGTACGGCTTATTGATGATGTACCTGCACACCGCGGGATTGGGCTTGGCCTCGCCACTGCGCACCATGTCGGTCGTGATGATCGTCCACGGATTCAGCGGCTTGCCGTATTTGTCAACCCAGAACCAGGCGAAGAATATCTGGAAAAGGAAGTGTGTGTCGAACGTCTTGCGAATCTGCGTGATGTTCGCCAGATTGCGATAGATGAAACGCGCCATGCGTTCGCTGTCATCAATGGCGCCCGTGCCACTGCGACCGCCCACGTAAAGCGTGCCCTCGGGGAAACAGAAGTCCTTCTGCATATCAATGAGCAGTAACGTGATGTCGTCATCGTCGGTCGCCGCCGGCTTGATACCGTGGCGCGCCACCCAGTCGGTGCCAGCCAGGAATAACTTCGAGTAGTCGGGCCGATAGCCCCACTGCTTGGCATTGGCGGGGTTGAAGAATGCAGGTTCGGGAAGTTCGTTGAATGTCCTCATGGTTACTCCTTTGTACTGCGTTAGCGAATGGTGAGTTTTGTGATTTCATTCGTACCTACGACATAGAGCCCGTCAGCGGCGGCATGTAGCGTACTGCCCGCTTCGACAAACGGTTCAGTGTCGGGGAATTCTCGTGTAACCGTACAGATGCCGTTGGCAACTTCGACACGGACGATACCGTGATCGGTAGCCACCAAGAGAAACTGACCAGTGGCACAGACGCCGTGCAAAGCGCCCAGCCAGGAACCGTCGCCTTCAACCGCTTCGTGCTGAGCCAGCACTTGGCCGCGGCGATTCACAATGATACAGCGGTGCGTGCCTTTGCCGTTTTCATATGTGGCAATGAAACACCACGCTCGATCACTGCCAAAGACGCAGGTCGCGTCGGTAATCGGGCCGTTGCAGACCGGCATCGGCACCGCATCGTTAATGCCCTGTCCCGCCGCTTCAAATACGAATCCGAAGAGACGGTTGCCGGGCCGTGAATAGCCGAAGCCGAAGTCCGAGCCGACCCAGAATTGCGTCTGGCCGGCCACGACATCGCCGATACGGTCCGGCGCAAACGCGCTGTCCCGCAGCAAACGACCGCCCTGAATCCAATAGCGATGCGCGGATGTGGTAGCGAACAACGGCGACTGTTTAAAACGATCAGCCACAAATTGTTCTACTACCTGTCCGCCATGCAACACCGCCACTGTGTGATCACGGCCCACGTATGTGCGATCGCCCTGCAGTTTAAAGCGCAGGAATGGGTCGAGTGCCCCGACGATAGCAATGCTATCGTCTTCACGACGAAAACTTTTACCGTCGTGCATGAGCCAGCACAACCGGCCATTCTCGACCGTCGAGTACACTATCGTACCCGGCGTGCGAAACACTCGCGTTGCCGTGACCGTGCCCCGCACGGTAATTGTCTGAATAACCGCGGCAGTCGCGGCACCAACGCATTTCGGACACACCGTTCGCGCATACTCCGTACGACACGCGGTGCATGTCGTCCAGCGCATATCGAGCAGTGGTTCTGGAAATACGTCACGCGTATCTTTGACAAACATATTCTCCAACCAGTGCAGGAGTGTGTCCGGCAAGGCGCTGTAGTGGATGGCGAACTTCGGATAGATGACATTCGGCCGGAAAACGCTGATGCGCTTCAACGGCCGTTCATCCGTCGTAATTTGTTGCTGGTGATTGGCCGGCGTATAAATACCGCCATACGGCCCGACAAACAGCAGACACTCCATCAAAATGGCCGCGAAAGCGTACCAATCTGACAAAGGATTGTGCGGCTTCACAAGCATCGGCTTTGATTGCTGTAACGCACATAACAGCGGATCAACGAAACGCGGCATAAATGTCGTGCAGTAGTACGATCCAAACTGCCAACTATCGGCATCAATGAAATGCGCGGCTTCGCCCTCAACCATCACATTCATGTAGTTGAAATCACCGATGACGACACGCTGTCCGTGGAGCGCCGCAACCGTGCGATGCATGTCGCGCAGAATGCGCAGCATCATGGCCTGCGAAATACCCCGCATACGAAAATTCTTCTTCGCGTACGACAATAGTATTTCGGCAGAGGCCAGATAGGGCATGGTATAGCCCATGATTTGACCTTTGGTATTTGTCGCCAACGCAGTCGGCGCGACAACTCGTGTCGGTAGATTAGCAGGGAAGTCACGCAGTTTGCGCTGTAACTCTTTGAGTCGCGCGGCAACCAGTTGCTGTTGCAGTGTATCGCCCGCTAGATCAGGATGTTGGGGCTGTTTGTACAGCTTTAGCACCTGGCCGCCGCCGATATCAATGATGTCGGCTTCGCCGCCTTTGCCTTTGTGTGTCGCGGGATCGTCAGGATTGACGCGCACCCGCTTGCCACCGATGTAGATGTCCATGCGTATGCACCTCCTTTACACTGCCCGCCGCCGAATGACGATAAATGTGGTATCGTCGGGTAAAAGCCCAACTTCACGAATGATGCCACCGGCGCCATCGGGCACGATGTGTTCATGATTCGCCAAAAACAATCGCCGACGTGCCATATCGGGATTCCTGAAATATTTGTCCCGTTCCCAGAACTGCGCGAGTGAACCAAATGTTTCAGTTTTACCCGGCAGATTACGCTGGGCGTTGTGCTCGATATCAACCGCGCCGTCCGTACCAATCAGCAACGACTGCACGGCCGTGGTGACATAGGATTCTTTGACAATGACATGCTCCCATTCAGCGCCCCGTGTGCGATACCATAGATAAGGTGGCGCGTTATTGGGGTAGGGGCCGAGAACCGTGACAATACTATCCACGGCATAGACACCGTCGCCGAGCCAGAAGATATATATCTTCTGCGGGGTCAGTACCGTGCCGATAAAACTGAAAAGGAAATATTCCTCACCGATTTTAGGCCAACTACCGTCATCGGGCGCCAGACCGGTACATAACCGTATAAGCGCTCCGAGAGTTTCCTGACACGCTTCGTTAATCGCCGCCGGCATACTCACACCGGCACGCATTGACTGCACTAAACGGTGGGTGAGTAAGCGCGCGCCGAGACGAGCCCCGACTTCGCTATGTGGCGCACTGCCGCAACCGTCAGTCACGACAGCTACGGTAAAATCATCTTCCTGTAACCAATAGAGAGCATCTTGGTTGTTGCGTCCGGCTTCCGTGTGCATCCGACCCCTAACCGAACCACCGGCAACTTCAAAGATTCCTTTCATTTAAACCTCCCCTTGAAGGCCTTCGGCCTCTGTATGTTTTTTTCAGGACTTAGTTTTTAAAGGTCTTTATAGTGTAGTAAATACACTATATTATGAGTATACTCCCGGCCTGTTTTAGTGTCAAGAGTACACTAAATAAGACGTAGAAATCCCCTCTTGGTTGCATAAAAAAAGCCCCAAGTACCGGGGCTTTTAACGCACCCTATAAAACATGCCACTGCTCGCGCCATGACTCTTCCCAAACGATCGTTGCGCCATAACGCAGAACTTCGCTGACCCCGATAGCATCCCTTTCGGTCGAATACATTTCGTATACCCAACCACTGATGCTTTTTGATTTGCAGGCAGTAGTCCCACACACGGCACTGCGCAAACTCAGTAAAAGATCTTCCGGGCAGTTCTGCGAATCTTTATACCAATGCGCCACGCTCGACCAGATGATCACCCCGCACCAACTGAGCGTTTGGATTTCAAAACCGGAGAATTGGCCATAGCGTAGTGAGCGAAACTTCAAATCGCCGCGCTGACAAACACGCACATCGGCCGCGGGCATCTCAACCGGCGGCAGCTCGTTTTCAAATGTGTGCCGTTGATTGATTTCAGCGCGAGCAAACTTTAGAAACTTTAACGCTTCATTGATTACCGTTGCACTGTGCATACGGAACCTCCTGCTAAGGCCACAGTAACTAAAATAACTATCCCCTGCAATCAGCTTACCTGATTTGACTATTTTACATTTATATTATACCGTATATGAGTCCCTTCAAAAAGGAGGTTCTAATGGCTAAACACTTCACCCAGGAAGATCTTGATTTCGTTTTTGGACTGGATAGCTCCGGATTAACGCCCGAAGCACGAGCTATAACATCACATCAAGAGTTCGTGCGTGGTCAGGACCAAATCGCACGCGATAATCCAGAGGCAACTGGCCTCCGCATGAGCGCTAAAAAAGCCCTTTCTGCTTACGGATTCGACATGCTCCTGGAAATCTGTGAACAGGGTGCGGTCGCTTTAGCTCATAGTGCAGATGAGCCCATGAGCACTATTCGTCAACGACGTGTGGCGCTCGGTTTGAGTCATGAACAGTTAGCCGAAAAAACCGGCATGGCACTCAGTATCATTGCAGATGCCGAGGACGTTTCAAAGTACAATAGCATCCACGATCTGGTAAAAATCGCCGAAGTACTCGGTTTAGACCCACTGCTTCTTTCGTGGAAGCCGGGCGCGCTCGCCCGCCGCTAGCCCCCGCTCCCGCTCCGATACTTTCGGAGTTTTTTTATTCAACCGTTACCGATTTTGCGAGGTTGCGGGGTTTATCAACATCGCGCTTATTAAAGACGGCGCTGTAGTAGGCAAATAACTGAAGCGGGATAACCGAAATTATTGGTGAGAGCGATTCAAAAACCGGCGGCAGTTCGATAATGTGTTTTGTCAGTTTTTTTATTGTTTTATCCCCGGCCGTGGCAATAGCAATAATTGGCCCGCCACGAGCTTTTATTTCTTCAAGGTTTGAAAGTGTTTTATCACGCACGCTATCGTTGGGTACAATACCGATGGTTGGCATGTTTTTATCTATAAGAGCGATTGGCCCGTGTTTTAACTCCCCGGCGCCATAGCCCTCGGCGTGAATATACGAGACCTCTTTTAATTTCAGCGCGCCTTCAAGCGCCACCGGATAACTGTACTTTCGGCCGACAAAAAACATGTGTTTTGATTTTGAAAACGTGCGCGCGATTTTCTGCACAGCTGGCGCGGTTTTCAATACTTGCTCTACTGTTATGGGCAACATTGCCAATTCCTTGGCAAAACGCTTGGCTGTGACAATCGGTAATGCGCGTTGGCGTCCCAACATCAGCGCGATTAAACCAAACGTGGCGACCTGCGCTGTAAACGCATTGGTACTGGCCACGGCAATTTCCGGTCCGCAATGCGTATAGACACCGGCATCGGTGGCCCGCGCGATTGCCCCGAGCCGACGGCATTCACGATGCCCAGTGTTAGTACACCACGACGCTTAGCATCCTCAATACAGGCCAGCGTGTCGGCCGTTTCGCCCGATTGCGAGACGGCAATGATAACATCTTTTTGTGTTAACAACGGTGTGTGATAACGGAACTCCGAGGCGATATGTGTGCTGACCGATACACCAGCTATATCCTGTATCAGCATTGCACCGGTAAGACCGGCCAAATACGCGCTGCCACAGCCGATAACATATACATGTTCAGCTGAACGCAAACGCTCGGCTACCGACTCCAAACCACCCAGTTTCGCTAAACCCTGCGCCACGATAACTCGGCCGGCCAGTGTAGCACGCAATGAATCGGGCTGTTCAAAAATTTCTTTCAGCATGAAATGCTTATATATCCCGGGGTGTTGTCAGAGTATGAACAGCATCATACGCTTCATGATTTTTACGCACCGTTTTATTATTCAATGTGCGATGCGATACGTTACATCTTGGGATGTGACAACTGCAATTTCATCATCCTCTAAATATGTTACACCAGTAATATGTCGCCCGATGGCTAACGGATCGGAAGCAATATAGATACCATCACTACCTATACCAATAACAATCGGCGATGAACGCCGCGCGACTATAATCGTACCCGGCTCTTCTTTTGAAAGCACGGCCAGGCCGTAGGTACCGCGCACTTCATGCAATGCTGAAATTACCGCATCAGCCAGTGAATTTTTAAAATATTTTTCTATCAGATGCGCAAACACTTCGGTATCGGTATCTGAAATAAAACGATGACCTTGTTTTTGCAGTACAGTTTTTAGTTCGCGCCAGTTTTCGATAATTCCGTTATGCACGACAAAAAACCGA
>CAYHYQ010000005.1:0-17230 GCA_964360715.1 uncultured Candidatus Saccharibacteria bacterium | reverse complement strand
TCTTCACCTTTGCCCCGTAGTGGTGGTTGCCACCTTGAAGGAGAAAGCGAAGGGGGGAAGAATGAGGGGGTACCTCTTCGTGAAGAATGGAGAGAAGATTAGGGTCTTTACTGCTCCGAGTTCGGAGCAGGATTATCTCCTAGAGGCATTCTCCATACTTCCTTCTGAAGTCGTGGAGGAGGCGGTAAAGTTCATCCGAAGCCTCGGGATGTAGTGATCCTTCAAAGAGTTTTTGTAACAGCGCAATGTGATACGCCGCCGGCCCGCTAGCAACCTCGGTGTAACACGCCAGGCCTTTGGCGGTCATGATTTCCGGAATGCGATCCCGAACAAGCTTTGATTGAAACACGCGCCTACCCCCGATGTGTGAATGATTGCTGGCAGTAAACCCTGAAGCACACCTCTAGTGTACCTGAATTCCATATCAACACGTTGTTCACACTAACCTTGCTGTACAGGATCATCATCAACTGGCATTTCGGGGGCAGGCATGATCTCTCCGGCTAATACAGCTTTACGCACACCTGTTGTAATTTCCTTCTCAATTTTCAAATTTTCTTTTAAGAATGTACGCGCACCTTCCATGCCTTGACCGAGTTTTTCGCCATTAAATGTATACCAGCTACCGGCTCTTTGCACGACACCCAACGCCACGCCGGTGTTTATGAGATCGGCATGGCGCGAAATGCCTTCATTGTACAAAATATCAAACTCAGCCGTACGAAATGGCGCGGCAACTTTGTTTTTTACAACTTTTACTTTCACGCGATTGCCGATAATTTTTTCACCGGATTGAATCTGCGCGGCGCGGCGAATTTCGATACGCACCGAAGCGTAAAACTTCAAAGCTAAGCCGCCGGTTGTGGTTTCCGGGTTACCATACACAACGCCAATTTTATGACGAATCTGATTGATAAATAATACGGTAGTGTTTGTTTTTGAAATAACGCCGGCTAATTTACGCAGAGCGTGACTCATGAGGCGCGCTTGCAAACCCATATGTTGTTGATCCATCTCGCCCTCGATTTCAGCCCGCGGCGTCAAAGCGGCAACTGAATCAATAACAACTAAGGCGATACCGCCGGAACGCACGAGTGTTTCGACAATTTCCAAGCCCTGCTCGCCGGTATCGGGCTGTGAAATGAGCAAGTCATTAATTTTAACACCGATACGTTTGGCATATTCCGGATCAAGGGCATGTTCAGCATCAACATAGGCCGCGACACCGCCTTTTTTCTGGACCTCGGCCACTAGATGTAGCGCAAGCGTTGTTTTACCCGAACTTTCCGGACCATACACTTCGATAATACGGCCCCGCGGAATACCCAACACACCTAACGCTAAATCGAGAGAGATAGAGCCGGTTGGAATCACATCAACGTCTACCTTGCGCGCTTCGCCCAGCTTCATGATGGAACCGTCGCCATACTTGGATTGAATTTCTTTTATCGCGAGATCAACGTTTTTATTGCCGGCCGGCGCGACGGCTTCTTTTTCTTTTTCCTTATCTTTTTTTATTTTAACCATAAATGTGGGTGTGAACGATTGTTTACTTTTAGCATTAGTGCCTATGGGCGCGCAACCGGTAGATATCCACACTCACCTACAAGCGCTTCAATACTATTGCGGATTAGGATTGTCATTCATCGCGGGACCAAGGTCGCCGGAGGCATCGCGCGAACCGTCGGCTTTCATATACACTTCACGGGGCTTAGCGCCTTCGCCGGGACCGATAAGACCTTTCTCTTCGAGAAGGTCGAGTAAACGCGCGGCACGAGCGTAACCAACTTTCAAACGACGCTGTAATAATGAAGCTGAGGCCTTACCGGCTTGCATTACCACTTCTTTGGCCTCACTGAATAATTCATCACCGGCATCTTCATCGTCGCCACCCGCACTCGCACCACTGACCGCCGCTTCAATATCAGCTTTAAGTTTGTCATCAGTCGTTTCTTCTTGCCAATCATCCATTTGCGCGGCTTGGTCTTTGATAAACTTCACCACATCCTTAACTTCTTTTTCAGTGATGAACGCACCTTGCACGCGTTTTAATTTAGAATTCGTGTCGTTAGATTGATACAACATATCGCCATGACCCAGTAGGCGTTCGGCGCCGCCGGAATCCAAAATCGTGCGTGAATCAATCTGCGAGGCCACTTGCAAAGCAATGCGCGACGTAATGTTGGCTTTAATCAAACCGGTAATAACCTCCACCGAGGGCCGTTGCGTCGAAACAATCAGATGTATACCGACGGCACGCGCCATCTGCGCCAGACGCACAATCGTCGCTTCAATATCGCGACCATGCGCGGCCATGAGATCGGCCAGTTCGTCAATAATAATTACGATAAACGGCATCAGCTCTTTCTTATCGGTCACCTGTTTGGCGTTGTACGAAAAAATATCGCGTGAACCACCTTCAGCCAAGCGTTCGTAGCGACGTTCCATTTCACGCACCGCCCAACGCATGGCATTCACAACTTTTTTGGGATCAACGATAACCGGCGTAATCAAGTGTGGGATATTATTGTAAAGAGACAACTCGACACGCTTCGGATCAACTAGAATCAACTTCAACATGTCGGGTGAATGTTTATAAAGTAACGACAGCAACACGGTGTTAATCGCTACTGATTTACCCGTACCGGTCGCACCGGCAATAAGCATATGTGGCATCTTTTCTAACGCGGTATAGACCGGAAAACCAGCCACGTCGCGACCCAGCACCAACGGTAAGAAAAATTTACTCTTCTTGTAATCATCAGCTTCGAGTAAATCACGTAAACCAACGATAGCCATCTTTTTATTCGGTACTTCAATACCCACCAATGATTTGCCCGGAATCGGCGCTTCAATACGAATCGGGTGCGCGGCCAAAGCCAGCGATAAATCGCTATGTAAGGCCGTAATACGCGAAAGTTTTACACCGATAGACGGCCGTAGTGTAAACTGCGTAACTGTGGGCCCGATAGACACCTCGCCCATCTCGACTTCGATGCCAAAATTGGCCAGCGTGCGCTTAATAATTGCCGCGTTAGTGTTAATATCGGCCGCCCGTGGCTGATCTTTATCATCGCTTAAAATTTCCAGCGGCGGCAACTCCCACTTGCCGGACTTACTGGCTTTTATCACGAACTCGCGCTCTTCTTCCGCCTGACTCTTTTGCTGAGCCCGGGGCTTCATGATTTGCGGATGAAAATCGCCCTTTTGCTTCTGGGCTTCTTCTTCGGCTTTGGTATCAACAATCTGATTACCGCGCTTAACTATTATTTTATCTTCCATAGTCGCTTCGGCCTTCACGGCAGTGGCCTCTTCATCGGTATTTTCTTCTTTAATCCAGAATGCCAATTTATGTACCGGAATATTGAGCGCGACGAGTATTGAAACGAATAACAGTACGAGCAGTAAAATGAATGAGGCGATGCTACCCAAAAAACGCAGTAACGGGTAACCCAGCACTAAACCCAAATAGCCACCTTGGCTGATACGCTGAGCCATATCGCCAGCACGCATAATGTAAAATATGCCGAGGAAGCCAAGTACGAATAACCCCGTGCCGATAAAGGCGCTGGCGTAAATTTTGCGATGAATGGATTTGAAAAACGCCGCGCTTAAAATTAACAGTGAGAGCGGCACCAAAAACACGCCCCAGCCGAAAAGTGAGGTTACAAAACCCGAGAACGCTGCGCCGGCCGAACCGGCCTTATTAAACAATGCCAACGTAGTAACAACGGCCAAACCAAGCGCGATCACGCCCCAGATGCCGTTGGTTGTCTCTTGCTCCAAATCAAGAAACGAACCACCATTGGATCTTTCTTCCTTCTCCCTTTTTTTCTTTTTATCTTTATTATCGTTTTTCACAGCCCCTTAAGAATACCAAGAGCGGCCTTAAAACAAAATAGACAAACGCCCACAGCAGGGCCTAATTTGCTTATTTAAAATAAATGTGTTATTATACAAACGCTGTTTTACAAGCGAACGAAGGTGAGCGCAGTGCCCTGCGGCAGTAGCCGGCGGGTACAACATATGGAGGTCTCATGAAAGTTACCTGTCCAAATCGGCCGGGTTGGCGGCATTTCACACACCAGCTATGGGTCAAGGCATTACGGCGTTCCCCCGGTAATTGCGCCGGCCGCGGTGAACCCGACGCCTACAAACACACCACGCGCATCCTCACAGCCATGGGACTGGATGTGACACGTAACATCCGCATCTTCCAAGAACACGGAGGTTGGTGCGACTGTATGATCCTCTTCAACGTCGAGCAGAGTTTCAAGGGTGCTAAGAAGATGGACATCGATCCCCTGGCACCGAACTACTCTGATCTGTTCGGAGCTCGTATTGACGTAGCAATTGAGGCACGTCTGCGACTCTCTGCGCGCCAGTACGAAGAGTTCGGTGGAGCACTCAATGATATCGATGTAGTGCTCGCCAGATACGACAAACTCATCGCTAATAACAACGAGCACCCCGGTTAACCGCCGGGTTTTTTATTTCGCCGCCAGTTGGCGCATTTCAGCTACGGCCTGGGCACATTCTTCGAGTAACTGATGTTGCCACGTCGCTTGCACCGCGGCAACTGGCAGGAGCGTCTGAACACCCTCCTGGCGGCGGGCCTGACACCCGCGCCGAGTCATCACGACTCGGCAACGCAGAAACATTACATCCTCGCGGCCCCCACCGCGAGTTTTTTTTATTATTGTGTGAGTGATCTGACTATGATCTAATGCGGGCATGGGGAGTAATAAAAAGGCGGGAGATGCGGGTGAACTTGATGTAGTTACAAAAGTACCCTGTCCAAACTGCCATAAAAAATTAATGATGCTACCGCCCAGTTATCCCTTATACGATGTGCAATGTGTTGGGTGCAGCTTTCGCGCACAGGTTAAAACAAATAATTCAAAACCGAAGAATCAGATTTTTGGTGCTGGCTGGGATATTATGGAAAAGGTGCTTAAATCCGGCTTCATCACTCCCTCGCTTATTGCCAACTTTATTTGGCAAGACAACACGGGCATGCATCAGGAAATTCGCTTCTACCCATTCATTCCTAAAGCTAATTTAAAAATGCACAAGCTATCACCTACAGCCCGCCGAGCCAA
Source organism: uncultured Candidatus Saccharibacteria bacterium (assembly GCA_964360715.1). Classification (GTDB taxonomy): domain Bacteria; phylum Patescibacteriota; class Minisyncoccia; order 2-02-FULL-40-12; family IGHO2-01-FULL-4-A; genus CAYHYQ01. The sequence continues at coordinate 12,128 of CAYHYQ010000005.1, read as the reverse complement.
CTATAAAATGTTCAATTATATCGGTATTGATAATCTTCCATATTTCATATTATTAAATAACTAGTTAGAATTAGAGATATTACTCTGTATTAGCACATGTTTTATATTTTGTAACTATGGAACCACTTTCAGAAATTCCAAGAAGATATTTTGAGAGAGCATATCAGTCATTGCTTAGTCATCATTATTTATATATTCTCTCCCAATCAGTAAAACCCAAGCACAAAAGAAGCCATACATTCGATTTTGATTTAGATAATCTTGGTATGTCTGCAAATGTTTTTTTTAATGCACTCTTAATGTTTGGGTATAGTATTGAATTACTTATGAAAGCTTTACTTATTTACAATAATTATCCAGAAAAAAAATTTAACAAACTACAACATGATATACCACTGATATTAAAAGAAGTGGCAATATCCTATAACTCAGTTTCATTATTTAAATATACTAAATTAGCAGAAGGATATCGTGAGATCATAGTTTGGCTAGGTAAATATCCGTTGGCATTACAGCATCAACAAAAGAGTATCGTTAATGATTTACTTCTTTTACAAGATGATAGGAAAAATATTTGGACTGATTTAATTAATGTTTTTGAAAGTACCCTCTCTACCATTACTGAAAATAATGATTATAATACTTCAAAATTCTTATTATTTGGGTTTAATAAGAATACGTCAGTCGGCGGTGAATATTTTTATAACCAAGTACTACACATTGCATTAACTAGAATAAAATCCGTAGGATCATCTTTATAAAACAGATTAAAATAAAAAATATTAAATTCCATGATTATCAACTCTATAATAGGGTAAGTTATAAATACCCAATGAGAATCCTTATCACCGGTGTTGCAGGTTCGGGAAAGACATCAATCAATTCAAAATTTTATTGCCAAAATCCTAAAAGGAAGTAACGTGGTAGAATAATTTTGTGATAAAAAAGCAAAATAATGTTGCATATATAGACGGAGCTAACTTACATAAAGGCATTGCTAGTTTTGGTTGGAAACTGGATTATAAACGTTTCAGAGTATGGTTGAGAGAGAAATATGGTATCGGACAAGCATATATTTTTCTTGGATTATTACCAAAATATAAAGATTTATATGAAAACCTTCAGAAAGCCGGATTTACTCTAATCTTCAAAGAAGTTATCTACGATGGTGATGGCAAAGCTAAAGGCAATTGTGATGCCGATTTGGTTGTTCATGCAATGAAAGATTCGTACGAAGGCAGTATTGGTAGGGTGTTACTTGTCTCGAGTGATGGAGATTATACTCCGCTTGTTAAATTTCTAATTTCCAAAGACAAGATGCTAGCAGTATTGTCTCCCTACGACACGAAAAAATGTTCTGTATTATTGAAAAAGACAGGTGTCAAAATTTCTTATATTAATGAGCAAAAATCTATCTTAGAGTATCTAAATGAAAAAGCCCCCAACGCGGACGGAACCGCATCAGGGTCTCTTTCGTAAGGATGCCCATATATTAGCAGTGTATAGCATCGAAGTCAATATCCACACATGGACACCCAGAACATCAATATATGCATTGTAGCAGAACCTTCGAGGGTAGTTTTGCGTCTGCTCAAAAGTGCTACGGATGCTACTATGTTGGATAGCGAGCCGGTGGCGTTGGGATATGAGCTGTCCCCTAACCTGATACGGGCTATTGACACGCTTTTTAAAAGGAATAGTATAGGCATAATGGCCTCAAAGGTTGCAGTTTCAATAGAGAGTTCATTAGGGCCTGACAGCACCGCCAACAAGATCATTCAGGCATTCGCCAATGGCCTTGAAATGGCGCCATAACTACGGTTTTAGGCATTTTATAGTAATAAAAGCAGTGCATAAAGTAATTAGTTAATAGTTAGGAATTCCCAGGCAACCCGTCATCGGACGGGGGCATTTTTTTGACTTTGTACTAAACCCGACACGTATTTGCGCGACGCTTACAATGAACATTGTCTGCGGCGCAGTCGTTTCGGTTCATCCACCAGTGCGCAAATTATTTTCGAAGTACGCTCCGGAAACCTTCGAAGCGCCTAATCTGGTTCAGGTTCAGCTTGATTCGTACAAGTGGTTTTTTGACGTCGGCTTGAAGGAATTGATGAAAGATGTCTCACCGATCGTGGACTGGACGGAAAAGGAACTTGAGCTCCGGTTTTTGGATTTTAAACTCGACGAGCCGAAATACAGTGAACGCCAGTCGCGCGAAAAAAATATTACCTACGAAGCGCCCCTGCGCGTGAAGATTTCGCTGACGCATAAAGCCAGCAAGAAAGTGCAGGATCAGGAAATCTATCTGGCCGACTTCCCGCTCATGACACCGCGCGGCACGTTTGTGATTAATGGCGTGGAACGCGTCGTTATTTCACAGCTTATCCGCAGTCCGGGTGTATTTTTCACAATCAACAAAGCCACACCCTACCAAAAGTATTTTGGCGCCAAAATTATCCCCTCGCGCGGGGCTTGGCTGGAATTTGAAACCGAAAGCAACGGCGCCATTTTTGTACGTATAGACCGCAAGCGTAAGATTGCCGCCACGGCCATGTTGCGCGCCTTCGGCATCGCCAAAGACGACGACATTAAAAAGCTATTCGCTGATATTGATACCAGTGAAATGCATTATATCATCAGCACGATTCTGCAAGACCCGTCCTCGACAGAAGAAGAGGGTTTGATTGAAATGTACAAGCGCATCCGCCCGGGTGACCCGGCCAATGTTGATAACGCGCGACAGATGATCAACAACATGTTCAAAAACTTCACGCGCTATGATCTTTCGCGCGTAGGCCGTCATCGCATGAACCAGCGTTTCTTACAAACCTATCCGCTCGACGAAACATCGCGCACGCTGAAGGTTGAGGATATTATTGATGTTTTGCGTGAAATCATAAAATTAAACAACGACCCGTCGGCCATCGCCGATAACATTGATCACCTCGGCAACCGCCGTGTCAAAACGCTCGGTGAATTATTACAGGACAAGCTACGCCTCGCCTTTTCACGCATGGAACGCACTATTAAAGACCGCATGTCCACGCAGGACATGACCACGGTTATTCCGGCGGCGCTCATTAATGCCCGCCCCTTCGTGGCTGCGGTGAAGGAGTTCTTCTCATCAGGTCAATTGTCGCAGTTCATGGACCAGGTCAACCCATTGGCCGAGCTCGAGCACAAGCGCCGTATGTCGGCCATGGGTCCGGGCGGTTTAACGCGCGAACGCGCCAGCTTCGAAGTGCGCGATGTACACCCGTCGCACTATGGCCGTATCTGTCCGATTCAAACGCCAGAAGGCCCGAACATCGGTTTGGTTAGCCACCTCGCGTTATTCTCGAAAATTTCCCCGTTGGGTTTTATTCTTACGCCCTATCGTAAAGTTGTGAAAGGCGTGGCCACGGATGAGATCGAATACCTCGACGCGACTGAAGAAGAGCGTCATGTCATCGCCCATGCCGGCACGTTGTTTGATGCCAAAGGTCATTTCAAAGACGAGCTTGTGGCCGCGCGTATCCGCGGCGAGGTGGGTTTGGCCAAAGCCGAAGAAGTAACTCTGCTCGATGTTTCTTCAAAACAACCTTTTTCGGTAGCCACATCACTCATCCCCTTTCTCGAAAACGACGATGCCAACCGCGCACTGATGGGTTCCAACATGCAACGTCAAGCCGTACCGATTATTCAACCGGAAGCGCCGATCGTCGGCACCGGTCTGGAGGCCAAAGTTGCTCGTGATTCGGGTATGGTTGTGATTGCCGAACAGGCCGGCACTGTTGAAGAAGCCGACGGTAATCATATTGTCATTCTTACTGATAAAGGCGAAAAAATAACGTACAACCTGATGAAATTCGTACGCTCAAATAATTTTACGGCCATCAACCAGCGGCCACTGGTTAAACCGGGACAAAAAGTTAAACACGGAGAACCGTTGGCTGACGGTCCGGCCACTGAAGGCGGCGAACTGGCGCTGGGCCGCAATCTTGTGGTCGCTTTTATGTCTTTTGAAGGCGCCAACTTCGAAGATGCCGTCGTCCTCTCGGAACGCCTCGTCAAAGAAGATTGGTTTACATCAATTCACATTGAAGATTATTCAATTGACGTGCGCGAAACGAAACTGGGCGAAGAGATAACAACTTATGATATTCCAAACCGCTCAGAAGCAAAATTAAAAGATCTCGATCCGGATGGTATTGTGCGCATCGGCGCCGAAGTTCGCTCACAGGATATTCTTGTCGGTAAAATTTCACCGAAAGGCGAAAATGATTTAACGGCTGAAGAACGCTTGCTGAAAGCAATCTTCGGTGAAAAATCACGCGATGTGAAAGATGCCTCGCTCACGCTCGACCATGGCAAAGTCGGCCGCGTTGTCGGCGTGAAAGTGTTCTCGCGCGACGCGGGCGACAAACTGCCGGCCGGCGTTATTAAAACAATTCAAGTTTCAGTCGCGCGCATGCGTAAAGTGCAAGTCGGCGACAAGCTTGCCGGCCGTCACGGTAACAAAGGTGTTATCTCAACAATCCTGCCCGAAGAAGATATGCCATTTTTGCCTGACGGCAAACCCGTGGATATGATTCTCTCGCCGCTGGGTATCTTCTCGCGTATGAACATCGGGCAGGTGCTTGAAACGCATTTGGGTTGGGCGGCAAGCAAGCTCGGCTACAAAGCCGCCGTACCTTCAATGGCCGGGCCGACGGAACAAGACATTACAGATGAGCTTATAAAAGCCGGCCTGCCGGAAGATGGCAAATTATATATATATGATGGCCGCACCGGTCAACGTTTTGAACAAAAAACAACAGTGGGTGTTATTTATTTTATGAAGCTGATGCATATGGTGGAAGATAAGCTTCACATGCGTTCTATCGGGCCCTACTCGCTCATTACTCAACAGCCCTTGGGCGGTAAAGCCCAGTTCGGCGGTCAGCGTTTCGGTGAAATGGAGGTCTGGGCTTTGGAGGGCTACGGCGCCGCACACACGTTGCAAGAAATGCTCACCATTAAATCTGATGACGTGCAAGGCCGCGCTAAGACGTACGAATCTATTATCAACGGTGAAGAAATCAAAGCGCCGCATCTGCCCGAATCCTTCAAAGTTTTGCTCTCGGAAATCAAGGGCCTGGGCTTAAACATCGAGTTAATGGAGCAATAATTAACCACGACCATGAACTTCACCAAACTTCGTCTCAAAGTTGCTTCACCGGATGACATTTTAGAATGGTCGTACGGCGAGGTCACGAAAGCTGAAACAATCAACTACCGCACACAGAAACCCGAAAAAGAAGGTCTTTTTTCGGAAGCGATTTTCGGGCCGACCAAGGACTGGGAATGCTATTGCGGCAAGTATCGTCGTATCCGCTATAAGGGTATCATCTGCGACCGTTGCGGCGTTGAAGTCACGCGTTCCATCGTGCGCCGTGAACGCATGGGTCATATCAAACTCGCGACCCCGATCGCCCATATCTGGTTTTTACGCAATGTGCCGTCACGTATCGCGATGATTCTTGATATTTCCCTGCCTGAGCTCGAACACGTCATTTATTTTGCCAGTTATATAGTTACGCGCGTCAATGAAGAACTCAAAACCGAGGCCATGAAGAAAATGGAATCGGAAATGCGCATCCTCATGAAGCAAGCCCCGACTGAAACCGAGCGCGACGCTATTAAGGAACGTCTGGATCAGGAGAAAGAGAATTTACGGAGTATCAAAAAATACAGTGTCTTATCGGAACTTGAATACCGTGAATTTTCATTGAAGTACGGTGAGGTCTTTGAAGCCGGTATCGGAGCCGAAACCGTGCGCAAACTACTCGAAGAGGTTAAACTCGAAGACGAGGTTGCGCGTTGTACCAACCAACTGGCCGACACCGATAATCCGATTACGGTTAAAAAGTTATCGCGACGCATGAAGATACTGCGGGGCATGATAGCCGCCGGCGTGCGACCGGAATGGATGATCATGACACATTTGCCGATCATTCCCCCGCTTTTGCGGCCGATGGTACCGCTCGATGGTGGCCGCTTTGCGACTTCAGATTTAAATGATCTCTACCGCCGCGTCATTAACCGCAATAACCGCTTAAAACATCTGCAGGAATTAAAAGCGCCGGAAGTTATTACGAAAAATGAAAAGCGCATGTTGCAAGAAGCTGTTGACGCGCTCATAGACAACAGTATGCGCCATGGGCAAACGCTTGTCGCCGCTTCCACCGGCCAGAAACGCGCGCTTAAATCGCTCGCCGATATGCTTAAGGGCAAACAAGGTCGCTTCCGCCAAAACCTTTTGGGTAAGCGCGTGGATTACTCCGGCCGCAGTGTTATCGTTATCGGGCCGACACTCAAACTTTCCGAATGTGGTTTACCAAAGTATATGGCTTTGGAATTATTTAAACCATTCATTATTAATTATTTAATCAATACACTGGCCGTGGCGCATAATATCCGTTCGGCGAATGTACTCATCGAACAGGAAGCGCCGGAGGTTTGGGAGGCCTTGGAGCATTCTATTAAAGACAAGCTGGTATTACTCAATCGCGCGCCAACCTTGCACCGTCTCTCGGTGCAGGCCTTTAAACCGGTACTGATCGAAGGCAAGGCCATCAAGATTCCGGCTATGCCAACCAGCGCCTTCAACGCTGACTTCGATGGTGACCAAATGGCCGTGCATTTGCCGTTAACCGCTGAGGCGCAGAAAGAAGCCTCGGAGTTGATGCTCTCAACGCATGGTATCTTGAAACCGTCAACCGGCGAACCGGTTGCCGTACCGTCAAAAGATATCGCGTTGGGCTGTTTCTATCTGACCGGCATCGAAACTGCTCCGGGCAATCTGCGCGCTCTATCTTCGGAATCTGAGGCAATTATCGCACACGAACATGGTCTGATATCACTGCGTCAACCAATTAAGGTCTTGCTTTCAAAAAAGGTGCGCGATAATGACGCCCCTCTCATCGAAACAACCGTCGGTCGCATCATCTTCAATACCGCCTTACCGGAAGATTTTCCATTCATTAATCAGACACTCGACCGCACCATGTTGCGCAATCTTGAGGCCGAAATCTTAGATCGCTATAGTGAAGACCGCACCGTACAGTTTCTCGATCGTTTAAAGGAACTCGGTTTTCATTATTCAACGGTATCGGGTATCTCACTGGGTATACATGATCTTAAAATTCCAAGCGAAAAACCGGCAATCATTGCTGAAGCTGAGAAAGTCATTGAGGCCAACCACGCACTCTATGATGAAGGTTTAATGACTGAATATGAGCGTAAATCAAAAGCTATTGCCATTTGGACTGAGACCAAACAAAAACTCGAAATACCCCTAAAAAAAACATATGCCAATGGCGATTCCGTCTACATCATGGTTGAATCCAAGGCCCGCGGTAACTGGGGCACGGTTACCCAGCTAGCCGGTATGCGCGGTCTGATGGCCAAGCCCGACGGTGAAATTGTGGAACTGCCGATTAAAAGTTCATTCAAGGAAGGTTTGAATGTGCTTGAATATTTCATCTCCACACACGGCGCCCGCAAAGGTCTCGTTGATACGGCCTTAAAAACCGCTTCGGCCGGCTACCTTACGCGCCGCCTCGTTGATGTCGCGCAAGATGTTGTCGTGCATGAAGAGGACTGCAAAGATAAAGAGGGTTACATCATTCACGAATCCGATCTGCCGTTTACTAACGAACATATCGGCCGCCGTGTTCGCGGGCGCACGATACTTGAAGATGTGAAAGCCGGTGATGGCGCTATTATTGCCAAGAAAGGCAGTGTTATTGATAAAGAAACATCTTTGAAAATTGAAAAAGCACTGCCGGCAACACTTAAAATACGCTCGCCGATCAGCTGTAAATCCATAGAGGGTATTTGCCGTCTGTGCTACGGCTACGATTTGTCGAAGAATAAACTGGTTAACATTGGTGAAGCTGTCGGTATTGTTACCGCGCAAGCCATCGGTGAACCGGGCACACAGCTGACCATGCGTACTTTCCACACCGGTGGCGTGGCCAGTTCAAACGATATCACCATGGGTTTGCCGCGCGTGGAAGAAATCTTCGAAGCCCGTTCGCCTTCTTTCAAAGCGCTTATCTCGCAAGTTGAAGGCCGTGTCATGAAAGTTGAGGATAAGCAGGGTTCAAAAATTATTCATATTACCACCGCTAAAGGCGAAGAGGTTGAATATGCCACATTGCCCGGGAGCGCTGTCATGGTTGCCGCGGGCGATTTACTAACCATTGGTCAACAACTTTCAGAAGGCAATATGGATTACAAAGAACTCTATCGCACTACTAATAACATCGCCACCGTAACACGCTATATCGTACGTGAAGTTAAAAGCATCTACAGCGGTACCGGCGAAACAATCAATGACAAGCATGTCGAATTAATCGTACGCCAAATGTTTTCGCGGGTTATGATTGCATTACAGGGTGATAGCGAACTATTGCCTGGCGATGTTGTTGAGAAACGCACATTCTTAGAAGCCAACGCCGTTGTTGCGACCGGTAGCGGTAAGTCGGCAACGTACGAACAGTTACTTTTGGGTATTACCAAGGTTTCATTAAGCACCGAAAGTTATTTGTCGGCGGCCTCCTTCCAAGAAACCGCCAAAGTACTCATTGATGCCGCTTTGCTCGGTAAGGAAGATAAACTGCGCGGTTTAAAAGAAAATGTTATCATCGGTCGCCTCATTCCGGCCGGTACGGGTTATAAATATCGCAATATACCTCAACCGCATTCCGAACAAGCCGAAGAGTAATTAATAGAAAACCGGTCCGATGCATCGGACCGGTTTTCTATTTGTGTAATCGGCACTTTGCGCGCTACAATCAGCCATACTATGTTTCGCTTCATCAAACAGTGTGATCGTCTACTACTGACCGCAACACTGCTCATCCTTTGCGGCAGTATTGCGACGATTTATTATATCGGCGGCATACAAGCGATTTTATATCGCCACATTTCATTCATCAGTATCGGCATTGTGGTGATGATTTTGTTCGCTTTACTCGACTACCGTATCTTTAAAAATTCGCCGTTCATGGTCTTATTGCCCTATGCGTTAGCATGTTTGTTATTGGCCTTTGTGCTGGCTGAACAAAAAATTCGGGGCGCCAGTTCCTGGATCAATATTTTGAGCTTTCATTTTGAACCGTCGGAATTTGCAAAATTAGCACTGATTATTTTATTAGCCAAATATTTTTCGCAGAAGCATATTGAAATACGACGTCTGCGACATATTGTCGTATCCGGTTTATATGCCAGCATTCCATTAGGTCTTACACTCTTACAACCGGATTTGGGTTCGGCCCTTGCCATGGGTAGTGTCTGGTTTGGTTCACTGCTTTTTGCCGGCATTAATCGCAAACAGTTACTGGCCATTCTGATGTTAATGGTTATTGTTGTTACCATGGGCTGGTTCTTTGCTTTAAAACCTTATCAAAAAGCGCGTATCCTGACATTCGTAAATCCTTATCTTGATCGCCGGGGCAGTGGTTATAACGCTCTGCAAGCACGCGCCACGGCCGGTTCGGGCGGTCTATGGGGCACGGTTCTAACAACAAAAAACACCTTACCGGTGCTCGTACCGGAACCCTATACCGATTTTACATTCGCCGCCTTCGCCCAGAAATTCGGATTCGTCGGTGTCGTAGTGTTGCTTGGTTTGTATACGTTACTTTTGTCGCGAATACTGGCAATCGGCACGCGCGCAAATAATAATTACGCGAAATTATATTGTCTAGGCCTGGTCGTTATTATCGGTGTACACATGATTATTAACATCGGCATGAACATCGGCATCATGCCGATCACCGGTATTCCTTTGTCATTAATGAGTCACGGTGGCAGTCATCTTATAACCATCATGGCCGGTTTAGGCCTCGCGCAAAGTATCAAGATTCATCAAGGGTAAATAAAACTGCATATTGCGGTTTTATTTACTATTCTTTCCTATATAGTTCGTTAGAAATATTTTTCCGTTGACTTGCTTTCACCGCCGTAAGTGCGCAGGAAGTTGTCGTCGTCAAAAATGTTCGCACCCGCTTCAACATCAATGTGATCAATCGTACCACTAAAAGCCGTCGGCCAGACCATTTCAAAACCGCGGGTTGTACGGGTTAAGAATGTGCGGATGACCGTCGTATTGGCCGATAATGGTGTCCCAGCGGCATCAACCGGCACAGCTATAACTTCAATGTGATCTATATCAAAATTAGAATTATTGAAAATTTCGCCGGTGACACGGCTAAAAACACCGGTCTGGTTTAACTGGTTGTAAATTGGTTGTTTAACCTGTAGATCAACACCACTGGGCGCCAAGGGCGATAATTGCCGCCATTCAATGGCGCGAATGGCCATACTGGCGTTTGTCACCGAAGCACCAAATGTTTGTGATAATTCAACAATGTATTTTTTTTGACCGGGCATAATATAAAACGTACCGTCTTGTGTACCCACGGTACCGGCCGCGCCGATATAAGTTACAGTATAGTCAATTTTTGAAGAACCGAAATCACGGTTCGGATTGCGCACTTGGGCGACAAAATCATAGGTATTTGTGCCGGCCGCTAATAATACTGAACTTAATACTTCGATACGATTAATTACCGGTGTGGGCGTGGGCGTCGGCGGCACTTTATAGGGCACAATGGCGCGGAAGCCAAGGTAACCAAGCGAACCGACGACAAACAGAAAAACAACGCCATAGATACCTTGTTTTGTGAGTCGTGTCGCCGGATTCATCTCGTTAGAAAGTCCCGTTGAATGTGCCGCTCATGACTTGAAGAATATATCTTCCGGTCACTGCGTTTTCTAACGAGATTCATTACTTGTAGTATATCGTATTCGACAGAGTTTTGCCAAAAGAAAAACGGGGTGACGCCCCGTTATGCCTAGCTGCACGCTTTGAATTTCATTTGGTTTTGTTCGAAGCCACGGCGAGGTAATCTTCGCGAAGTGCCAAACCTTTTAATCCCGGTTCATCGAATAAAACCGACTTCCGGGTACACTTTTGTCGCCAGCAAAAAAACCTGCCTGTGGGTTCGGTAGTATCTTCGCCTACCCTGTGAATCACCCGGCCACCCAAACTCAGACGGCCGCAATTACTGCATTTATGATGGCGAATCATTGAAATCTCCTCTCCTATGGTTTCGACGGCTTCAGCGCGATTGCGCGGCGTTCGGTCTCACTCGGACGCTTACCCTGGACCTTGTCGTATGGTACTTCTTTGACATCGGTCTCAACGGCACACTCCATACAACAGAATGTGGTATGGTGATCCGTCTCGCCCATCGAGGACGAAGACGTTCGATACAAGTCATACTCCGAAACCAGGAGCACGGCACCGCAGCCGCCGTCACCATTCCCGTTGCCGGTGCATTTGTACTGCTTGCTCCAGCCCCGCTGTGGCCGACCCTTCTTGATGACTCGTCGTATAAGTCCATTCTGTTGAAGTCGCACCAGCTTGTCACCGCACGCGATCTGACGTGCCGACTTGGCCAGCGCCGTGTCTGCCTCATCGGTTTCCCGTTTCTGCTGCTCCTTTTCCTGATGGATTGACTTCAATGAGCGCAGGCGGATGCCGCGATGCTTCATGTATTCGGCATCGGCGGCGCAGAAAGCGATGATCTTGTCTTCCTTACCATTTTCGCCCGGCACGACACAGGCGATTTCGGCTCCCTCGGTGGTATCGTAGTTACCACCACAGCCGGCATCACAGCAATCTTCGTCCGCAAACATCGTTAAGTACGACATGACGGTTCCTCCTTTTTCTTTGTAATGAACTAATTTAACAGTGGGGAATAGGGATCGAACCTATGACTTCTTTCCTCGCCGCCGGCCTTTTCAATCTCTATGCCAGGTGCATCACCCGACACGAGCACCGGGATTCAGAAAGCACTCTACCACTGAGTTATCCCCACATAAAAAAACGTACAGTTGTATTATAGCAATATGTATTAAATATGTCAACATTATCGTAATTGTATATTAAAACGCTCCGATAAATCGGAGCGTTTTAATTCAGACAGCGTGTTGAAACCAGTGAAGTGGCGGCTACCTACTTTCGCAGCGTGAACGCTACTATCATGGGCCTTGAAGGATTTCACTTCTGTGTTCGGAATGGGAACAGG
>CAYHYQ010000004.1:13221-17415 GCA_964360715.1 uncultured Candidatus Saccharibacteria bacterium | reverse complement strand
AATGTCTTCTCGGATTCACATGGATCGGGTCGGGGCTGAATCATGCCTCGTGAGGAAATCTGCAGGGTTATTGCCTGTGTGAAGAAGAACAGGATATAACTCTCCACAGAATATCGTGGTCGAAGATAACTAAATGGTTCAATCTCAGCAAGCCCTCCGATCCTATCGGAGGGCGTTTTATATTGATAGATAATAATAAAAAAGACCCATGAAAAAGCATGGGGGTTTCAGCGAGACGATTTATTCTACTTAAGCCACTTTGGCTTCTGTGGCCCCGATCCGTAGTGTGTATTCTCACGCTTCCACTTTTCGACGTACTCAGCATACGTCATCGGAAACACAGTAGCATATCTTTCGTTTGACATAACTCCACTGTTTATTTCGATTTCGATGATGTGATCAGGTCTACTAATGCTCATGAAATCAGTCGAGTGAATATTCATGAGTTCTCTGACCCGGCGTGTTTCATTAGCACTGTTACATAAGACCATATCTACATGACAAAGGTCTCCTTCTTCCGTAAAACGATAGACCGCTATTAAAACTGTCATTTAGACCCTCCTTTGCTGTAAAAAAACTTAATTCAGAACATCGCCATGCTATATTAGTACATATACGTTTATAAGTCAAGTATTCGTAATATATCATGACCTTGTAATTACCCTATGATATAATACTTTCAATGCCAACCAGTGATATACGGGTTAGAATTGCGCCGTCGCCGACGGGCTTTATGCATATCGGCACCGCTCGCGCCGCGCTTTTTAATTTGCTTTTTGCCCGTAAACACGGCGGCACGTTTATATTGCGTATCGAAGATACCGACCGTGCGCGTTCCGAAAAGCGTTATGAAGACGACATCCTCGACGGTTTGCGCTGGCTCGGTTTGCAATGGGATGAATTTTATCGTCAAAGCGATCGCGCAACGATGTATGAAACCTATATTAAAAAACTACTTGCCGCTGGCAAAGCGTTTTGGTGTCTACATACACCCGCAGAACTTGAAGCGGAACGCACGGCACAAATGCAGACAAAAGAATTGCCGCGACATGTGTGCAGTTACAAAAATAACCCAATGACTGACGGTGACGGCGGCTCTGCTCGTGTAGACGGGGGAGTAATTCGTTTGGCCGTTGATGGATCATCGTCTGAGAAAATAGTTTTCAATGACATGATTCGCGGGCCGGTAGAAGTTGATCCGCGCTTGCTGGGTGATTTTAGCATTGCCAAAAGTCCGACAGAACCGCTATTTCATATTGTGAATGTCGTTGATGATTATGAGTCCACTATCAGTCATGTGATTAGAGGTGAAGATCATCTTTCCAATACGCCGAAACATATTTTGTTACAGCGAGCTATGGGTTTTACAACGCCAATTTATGCCCACCTACCGATGATTTTGGCGCCTGATAAATCGAAGTTATCAAAACGTCATGGCGCAACTTCGGTAACTGATTATCGCAAACGTGGTTATTTACCCGAGGCGATTATAAATTATTTGGGTATGCTTGGCTTCACACCGCCGGGGGAGCGGGAGATCATGAATTTGGATGAGCTGACAAAAGTATTCGAACTTGCCGCCGTACACAAAGCCGGCGCCGTTTTCGACATCAAAAAACTCGATTGGCTTAACGGCGAATACATTCATGCGCTGGATACCAAAAGATTGGCTACGATACTAACATCATTTTTACCGGCAGAGTGGGGGACACCCGATCCTGATTACCTGCTTAAAGTGTTACCGTTGGCGCGCGAGCGCATGAAACGCTTGGCCGATGTTGAAGAATTCAGTTATTTTTTCCAAGAGCCGCAAGTAACTAGCGAATTACTGCAATGGAAAGAAAGAACAACAAACGAGATTAAGAATGCTTTAAGCGAGGTACTTGTTATTATTGAACGTGTCGGCGTTGATGATAGCGGCGCCCTGCGACAGGAGCTTGACGCGCTGGGTACACAGCTAAACGACCGTGGCTTGGTATATTGGCCATTGCGCATTGCTTTGACTGGCGCCAAGGCCTCACCCGATCCGGTTGATATTGCCGGGGCTATCGGTGTTTCTAAAACTACAGAACGTATTCGTGGCGCCCACGCCCTACTATGAAAAAACTTCTAACATATTTACAAGTATGCCTAATGGTTTTTACACTGGCGTTACCGACAGGTGTGTTTGCCGCGAATGAAGATGTGAATAATCAGATTCTTGAACTGCGCCGTCAAATTGAAGCGCTGACACGGCAAGGTGAACAATATCAAGGTACGATTAATCAAAAACGACGTGAAGCCGGTACCTTAAAGCGTGAAATTAGCATTATGACTAACCAAATTTATTTACTTGAAAACAAGATTGCCGTGACGGGTAAACAAATAAGCGGGACGAAGCTTGAAATTACAGAAATGCAAAGTCAGATTTATACCGCCGAACGTTCGATAGATAAAAATAAATCGTCCATCGCGGATCTACTTTCATTATTGGATCAACGCGATCAAGTCAGTTTATTGTCGGCGTTATTACAAAATCCGCGTCTTTCTAACATTGCTTCGGAGAATGAACGTTCAGCGCGCGTAAATGGCAGTTTATTGACACTGCTAACCCAGAATAAACAAGAACGTGATATGTTGGATGCAAAACGTAAAGAGCTGACGCAGAAGAAAAATAATCTCGAGGCGTTCAATAATCAACAAAGTATCCAAAAAATTTCATTGGCTGATAATAAAATCGGTAAAGATAAGCTCCTTGTTGTAACGAAAGGCCAAGAATCAAAATACCAAGAGCTTCTAAATGATTTGGAAGCTAAAGAAGCGGCTTTCTTTGAACAATTGAAAACACTTGAAGCGCAGGCATTGGTAAACGGCACAACCATTGTCCATATTACCGCCACATCAGTGCCGAAACGCGGTACGAAATTATTCCAATGGCCTTATACCGATAGTAATTATCGGACGCAAGGTTACGGCATGACGACATATGCGCGCCGTGGCGGCTATGGTGGTGCGCCGCATAACGGCATTGATTTGGTCTCCGGCCTCGGTTCTGCGATCCATTCTATCGGTGACGGCACTATCGCCGCCGCCGGTTATAACAGCGGTTTCGGCAATTGGGTCGCGGTGCGTCACGATAATGATATGGTGAGTGTTTATGGCCATATGCGTTCCGCCGCCACAATAACAGTAGGGACGCGCGTGAATCACGATTCGATTTTAGGATATGAAGGGGCAACAGGGAATGTAACCGGCGCGCATTTGCATTTGAGCATCTATAAGGATTTTTTCACATACCTTAAAAACGGTGATTTCTATTTTAACTACTTCAACGGTAGTTTAAACCCACTGGATTATATGTAATTATATTTTTTTATTTTTCTTTAGCCAAAAAAATACATGAAGTAGCCGGCAGACCTGCCGACCAAGGCAGGGGAGAGTATGATCTTTAAAAAAAATGTTTCAAAGGTACAGCGGTAGATTATACTTGACAATATAATAATATATTGTATTTAATACATTATGTCAAGTAACTGTGGATAACTATTTTACGTATTAAGGTTTATAATGTCAAATTTTCCTGTTTTGCGGCGGGCGAGAGGTCTTTTGAGATACTGATTCTTTGACAGCACTGGTTTATATGTCGCATGTATACTGTACGTGTGCGTTGTATACAACACACATTATAATAAAAAATATTTAAGAGTCGCCTGATAGGTCCCGCTAGCTGACTATGTGTCAGTTATACATGTTACGTAAGGCATCTTTAACAGCTTTTAGACGAGCTTTCAGGATCGCTTATACGCATTCTAGGGGTACTGGGATACCTTTTGAATCCATTAAAATAATAGAGGTCATCCTGAAGGTCTCAGTTTGTATACCCGGGCCGTAGTTACGAGATAGGTCACGGAACTTATATGAGTGCTTATACAGACCTGATTATTAGGATTTGTTACATAAAACATAAATGCTGGGTTTTAAAATATATAGTATGTCGTACAACCTACATTGTGCGACATACATCTTATTTCCAATACAGCACTTCCCCAGCTATAGTATATTGAACAGATGTACTACAAAGATATAAAAGATTTTAAATCACAGTGTGGTTACGACATTGCTGGCATATGGTATCCCCGCGTCACAGCCATTGTGTCTATCAAGGCCAAACCTGCCCTCTATAAATTTTATGCTGATCAGAAAGATTTCGAGTCA
>CAYHYQ010000004.1:0-13211 GCA_964360715.1 uncultured Candidatus Saccharibacteria bacterium | reverse complement strand
TTCAGCTGAAGAGGGTACCCTGGTGCATGAGACCCTGGAAGGCCTTATGGCGAACAATGACTTCCCTATTCCCCCACTCGTACGGCCGGTGGCCGAAGCATTTCAAAAATTTGCGGCACAACATGAAATTATTCCATTACAAATCGAATCACAGATCGTGAGTCATAAACATGGTTATGCCGGCACGATTGATGTGTTAGCCGAAGTTGACGGTGTTGTCGGTGTACTCGATATTAAAACCTCAAAGGCTATATACCGTGACTATGGCATTCAGACGGCGGCCTATGTGGCGGCACTGCATGAGGACCCGTTGATACCGCCGCTGATGCGCTGGATACTGCGTGCCGATCAGTCGCGGCCATGTGTGAATGGCTGTGGCTCGAGCATGCGAGATAAAGGAGGCACATCAACAATGAAAGAGAGCCGCTACGGCATTGGCTGCGCCCATGCATGGGGACCAATGACCGGCGAAATTGAATTAAAAGAGCTTGGCAGTTTTGAAAAAGACATGACCGCTTTCTTGGCAGCAAAAACCCTCTGGGAGTGGGAACACGACTATTGGTTATCAAAAATAATAAATTAGCGTGATTATTAATTTTACCAACAAAACCCATGGAGTCGTTTTTTATAATAAAAACGGAATCTATGAGATTCCGTGGTATCTTAATGTATTCTGTTACTATTTATTTCTCTTCGAAGTTCGTCAATAGCTTGTATTAAAAACCTACCTTTCGTGATCCGGCGTTTTTCAAAAACAGTCATCACTTCAGGGTTTTGTTTAGCGAGACGTTTGATTATTTCCGGACATTCATTCAGGTGATCCAGGAGTTTATATTCTCCTAATTTACTCGTGGCTACGTATCTGCCGCATAATTTGTGTCTGCGTCTATTTCTTATCACATAACCCCCCATTATAATACTATCGCTTTTGACAGTTGCCGGCCAAGGTGTAGCCGGCGGTAATGGCGGCGGCCTCATTGGGAAACGTCAACTGGTTTTGGATACTGATTTTTGCCGATCCCGAACACCATGAAAAGTGGTATGCTTTCGAGGTACTCTTTTTAGATGCAACCACTTCTTCGGTGGCGTAGTCGCGGGTCAGAGCTTTTTTAACAGCGCCTATCTGGGCTTTTTTCTGATTTTCCGATGAAATTTCACCGGTGACGGTTATCGTCGGGCGGATGGGCTTAAGCGCCGATAAACGACCGAGGTTGAAACTTATGATTGTGAGTAAGAACATAGCGATGCAAAGCCCAAGATTTGTGCCATGCGCATTAAACCATTCCTGCCAAGTGCTGGCATTCTCCCCTGTTTTACTTTGAAACTTGCTTTCTTCCATGGATTTGGTATGATTCCCCAGTTATTGTAAATCAATTTTATGGCACATACAAAAGCCAAAGGTACTACTAAATTAGGCCGTGATTCCGAATCGAAACGCCTGGGCGTTAAACTTCATGCCGGTGAAACGGCTCATCCGGGCAATATTATTATTCGCCAACGTGGCAGTCATTTTACAGCTGGTAAGGGCACAATGAAGGCCAAGGACGATACCATTATGGCTCTTTGTGAAGGCGTTGTCAGTTTCCAAACGCGACAAAAAAAGAATTTTAACGGTTCATTCCGGGCTGTGAAAGTTGTACACGTTTATTAATTGATTCTTAATCTCTTAAAACAAAACCGCCCCGATATTACGGGAGCGGTTTTGTTTCCGCCGCGATAATCGTGACTGAGACACTAACCGGTACATCCGGATGAATGGCAAGCGGAATTATATACTGACCAATCTTCTTGATCGGCGCTTCTAACTCAATGATGTCTTGTTCGACGCGAATACCATGCTCCGCTAACACCGCGGCCAGGCGTTTGATATCAACCGAACCATAAAGATGACCTTCGGCATTGGCTGTTTCTTCGATCGTAATTGCGGTGGTGGCGCTACGTGCGGCAATCTCTTCCGCGAACTGTTTATCCTTAACGCCCTGCTGTTCACGCAACTTTGCCAGCTCTTCGGCCTTTTTGATAGCGTTGGCGTTGGCCACTAAAGCTATCGAACGGGGTAATAAGTAGTTACGGGCATAGCCGTCGCTAACGACTTTAATATCCCCTATCCGGGCCACACCTTTTACATTTTTAGTGAATATGACTTTCATAGCCGATAATTCATAGCATATTTATAATGTCTTTACAAGTTCTAGGGCTTTATTGAGCTGTGGGTCTTTATTATTCTCAAAATCATCACTGGCGCGAAGCACTGTTACATCCGGTATAACTCCGGTTTCATTAATGGATGTGCCATTGGGTGTAAACCATTTTGCAATGGTAATTTTAACCGATGATTTATCTGATAAGTCGTTTACGATCTGTACGGAGCCCTTACCGAAACTTGTCTCACCGAGAACCTTGGCGTGGCGCACGTCACGCAAATCTCCGGCAAGAATCTCGGAAGCGGAAGCCGAACCTTTATTAATCAAAATAACCAATGGCATATTTTTTAAGAGGCCATTTTTCTCCGTATAATAGCGTTGTTCTTTGCCGTCGCCGAAACGCTCGAAAAGCACCGGTGATTTTTCATCCATGAAATAACTGGCAATGGTAACGGCAGAATCAAGGAGGCCGCCGGGATTATTGCGCAGATCAAGCACAATGCGTTTTGCGTTGGATTCGGTTATCTCACGGGCGGCTTTTTTGAATTCATCATCAACATTTTTATTAAATACATAAATACTCAGTACCGCCGTGTTATCATCTTGCATAGTCCAATTTACCGCCGGAATTTTTATCGTCTCGCGCTTTATACTGTACACTACAGGTTTTTCCAATCCGTCACGATAGATAAGAAGCGTCACAACCGTGCCAACTTTACCGCGTATCTTGTCCACGGCGTCATCAATGCCAAAGTTTTCGGTACTTTGATTATCTATCTTTAAAATCTGGTCGCCGGCGCGCAATCCAGCACGTTCCGCCGGTGTATTTTTAATTGGTGCGATAACCGTGACTATATTTTTACGCATGCCGATTTCAATGCCGATACCGCCGAAAGCGCCGCTAATCTGTTGACTGAAATTTTGACTGTCTTTCGGTTTGAAATACACCGTATACGGATCGCCGACGGCATTTACCATGCCTTGAATGGCGCCGTAGACGAGTTCTGGGTCTTTAATTTTATCTTGATCAACAAAATCGTCGTGGATCATGCGCCAGACCGTCCAGAATTGATCGAAATCAACTGTCCGCGGTTGTCCCGAGTCGCCGTTAATGATTGTTGTCTTTGTTGAAGATGATATGGATGTCGCTTGAGTATTTAATGATGTACTGCGACCAATCAAAAAACCGCTACCAATTGCCGCTAGAATCAAGAGGATAATTATACTTTTACGCATGGTTGGGTCGTTGGACTCTGAGGGTACGGTATTTCCAGAAGAAACGAAAAGCACTGGCGAGATGCCAGCGGGTTTTGCGATTGAAGAATATGTCGAAGATTCCGAATCCTGATTGTGATTCGCGGGCATGATAGTGATATACGGTAGCGCCGGGACAGTACACGACCGTGTAGTCATTGTGCCAAAAGCGCCGACACCAGTCAACGTCTTCAAAATACAAGAAAAACGATTCATCCATGCCGCCAATGGCATCGAACGCGACACGAGTCGTCATTAGCGCACTACCCATTAGCCAATCAGGTGCCTGAATTTTTTCCGGATTCGTATCGGCCATCAGAAAAGCGTTTATGGAACGCTTGAAATGATGTAAACGGCCAAACCCCGTGCGGCGCAGAAGAATCGTTGTTAGTTTATAAAATCGAAAGTAGGATGGTTGGCGAGAACCGTCAAAATTCAATAAGCGCGGACCGACAATGCCGACATCGCTGTGCGTGGCGAGATAATCGCGTAAGACGGTTACCGCGCCGGCGGTTAAAATAATATCCGGATTCAAAAATAACAGATATTTGCCTGTCGCCGCGGCCGCGCCGCGATTCACGCCTTTGGCATAGCCGAGATTATCTTCAAATGGTAAATAGTGTACTTCAGGGTAACGTTCACGCATCAAATCGCGACCTTCACGATTGGCCATTGAATCAACGACGATTGTTTCAACTGATAAATCGCCGGTCGTGCGTTTAATCGAATCTAAACAGAGCTTTAATAAGGCCGGTGTGCGGTGATGAACGATAATAATTGAAATATCAATCATGCGGTGTTATTTGTATTGTCGGTGGCAGTGGTGTCGGCGTAGGTGTTGCAACAATTGTTTTAAAAAGCTCTTTAATTCTGTCGTAAGTACCTTCAGTCGGCAAGAGAATGTATTCACCCTTGTCGTTATGCGTTTCGTACAACAAGTTTGAGGTATCAAGCACATAGCGTTTTATCGAATCAAAATTTATAGAACGCGCGAGCTCGATAGCATCATTAAATTCCCACACTTGGTAATCGGTTTTAATATCACCTTTCAATGTCGTGAAGAGCGCTGTGATTTTACCTGGACTCGTGAGCATATCGAGTGAAATAACTTTTTTACGAATAGCGCCGATGACTTCTTGTTGACGGCGCGCGCGATCAAAATCACTTGAAGAATAACGTGACCGCACGTAATACAATGCTTGTTCGCCCGTCAGATGGTTATCGCCGGCCGGCAGATTAAACTCATAGCCCCACTGTTGGTTCTCCGTGAACGGTTTTGCTAATTTAACATCAACACCGCCGATATTATCAACAATGTGTTGAAAGGCCTTAAAATCAAAGACAATCGCATGATCTATATATTGGCCGGTTAAGCGGGAAACGACTTCGCGCGCCAGTGCCACGCCCTTGCCTTTGGGATAACCCCGTTCATACATCTGATTTATCTTACCGTGGACACTTAACATATCCACGGATAAATCACGGGGAATGGATATTAACGCCGTGCGGCCACTTTTTTTATCAACCGTTAAAATCATGATGGTATCGGTCAATAAACCGCCTTCTTCGGGCTGGTCTTCGCCACGAATACCGAGTATCAAAATATTTATACGGTTAGGGTCATCTGCCGGAATCGGATTCGGATCGGGCGGTGTCTCCTTATTAATTTTTGTACTGCCAAAAATACCGGCGATACGTTGCCAGACGGTTTCTTGTTTCTGTTCGGTTATGTTTGAGATACGGATGGTGCGTTCCATAAGCGTGGCCACAATCAAAACATAGACGCACACCACGCCGACAAAACCAAAAATATATTGTACCCAGCGCCGTTTTTTCGGGGGCGGGGGTGTTAAATTGTAGTTCGCGTAAGAGTCCATATAATAACGTCAGTTCGGTTATTCTAGCATGTATAGCGTCAGTTCTCAATATTCTATTTTTGAAACCAAGAATGCATTTGTGATGCTAATACAATTGATTTACGCATGATTTTTTGGCGGCGTTTCAAGATATAGGGCAGTAAACGCAATACGGTGAATAATTCGAGATACATCACTGGCTCAAAGATTGTAAAATATAGCCATAAAGGTATGTGATAGCCCAAAATATAAGGTAAATCACGTAATAAGTTACTTAAATAATCATTTGAAATAATACTTAGCGTAGTGTTGCGCCAGCCGAGACGGCGTTTGAAAAGTGGTATTTTGCGGCGCAGGCGAATGAAATCGCCCAACCCCTTGCGGGTGCGTTGCGTTGTTTGGCGATCATGCCAGGCCATGGCTTGTGGCGCATAGATATGTTGCCAACCGCGCAAACGCATGCGCCATGCAAAATCAAAATCTTCGCCGTACCAGAAAAACTTCGGGTCTATAAGGTGGCCCTCGAGTAAGGTGTCGCGCATGGCGCTAGTTCGAAATAACGGCACAGCGCCTTCGACGGCGAATATCTCGCACGGTTTTTCGTACTGCCCGTGGTCTTCATAGCCGTGGCCGATATTGCCGATGCGACGTTTGCGAAAGATTTCAAAACCCAGCGTATCTATGGTTTTTCTAAAAACCGGTTTATCGTTTTCTAAATGCCATTGCAATATTTTACCTTGCACGGCGCCGATATGTTCGTTTACCATACCCGCCGCAACGGCTTTTTCTATAAGCTGCTCATCTAAAATAACATCGGCTGATAGTACCAAATACCACTCCCCTTTCGCCTGTGCCAGTAATTTTTCATGACCATTCCACATACCGATGTTTTTTTCATTGCGTATAAGCCGGTAATATGGAAACTCTGTGGCAATAATTTTTACTGTTGAATCGGTTGATGCGTTATCAAAAATAACAACTTCAAAATTTTGATAGGTTTGTTTGGCCAGCGCGCGTAAACAATGGCGCACATATTTTTCGCCATTCCAGATCACCAAACCCACAGTTACTAAGGGTTTATTATTATCCATGTTTTACATTTGAAAGCATAGCATATAGACAACAAAAAACCCGCCAATGACGGCGGGATGAGGTGTTACTTTTCTACTGGCACGGGTACCGGTGCGCGCTGTTGTAAATACGCGGCAATCGCATTCTTACACAGCCGCTTGGCGAATATCTCATAGCTTGCAATGCCGGCCATGAGACCCGTAATTGCGCCAATAAGCGCATTGCCGGCAAAGTAACCGCTAGCCGTGCCAAAGGCCGCGCCGAAGGCGCAGATGAGTCGTTCGTCGGAATGAATGAACAGGAAGAAATTCTTCCAGAAACGGCCAATGGCCCGCAGGATGTGCCAGATAATCATGCCAAGAATCATTGACTCCTCAATTAATTCTCGGCTGATGGTAACGCGGTTCTTATACGCTAATTGCACTAGCCGGATGGTATGGCTAGTCAGCCAGTGAATTAATCGAAGCACATGGTACGCGATGTAGAACGGCAGAGAGATGGGATTGAGTGTGGCCAACGAAAGAACCCATGCCTTGCGTAAGCTATCGCGGTTGGCTGGATGAAATCTAACAAGCATTAAGCAGAAGATTGCTGTTGCCATACCAGCTACTGAAACCAATACCATTGGAAAAACATTAGTTTTACTGGTTTCACTAAGTTGACCTAAAACGTGTAATGGCATAAGCCAACTTGCCATCAGACCAGCAAAACAGATTAGCACGATACCCGTAGTCAAGAGTCCACTCGCAGTATCACGCATGAACTGTTTTAACTCCGGAGCATACTCATTGATTTCTGCGATTGCGATTCGCAGGGCCTTTGGCACGGCAACTCTGACTTTTTCGAATTCGTAACTCAAGTAGCCGACACCGGCGCCAACCAGCATACCCAGCCACCAAAAGTACTGGTTAAACTGAAGCGCTACGAGTGAACCGACAAAAGCGCCCAGAGCGCAAGAAATGCTGATTTTTAACGTACTGTTCACTTAACCCTCCTTGGCCAGCTTTGGCCTGAAACCTAAAATTAGCTTACATTATTTCTTTAACACTGTCAATTTTTACAGCAGTACCCAGAATAGCGCCGCCCAAGACCATAAATATAAGAAAGGCGCGCTCGTCAAAAATAGCGATATCGGTCATTGAATATAATAAAACCCACATAAGAGATAACAGCGCCGTTCCGGTAAATACAGCAATGAAGGGGTCACTGGTATGGCGAAACAACGTGAAACAGCGCCGGAGAAGTAGCCATAAAAGCCATAGAGAAATTAATAAAGCCGGCAAACCGAGTTCGGCGGCAATGTGCAAGTAAAGGTTATGCGCTGAAGAGCCGGCTTTCGATAACTCAAGTTTTTGATCAAGTACTTTTGGAAAATTATATAAACCCACGCCTAAAAACGGATGTTTGATTATTGATTTCACGCTTGCCCGCCAGATAGCGATGCGTTGGGCGTTTGAGGTTTCATTAATATCAAGAATCGAACGAAAACGTTTGCCTAATAGGAGTGAATCATCTTTTGAAAGCAGAAACTGCGGCGCGGAAAAAATCGGGTAGGCGACAAAAATCAAAAGTGCGAACATGCCGAGTGTCGCTACAAGGTAACCATTTATATTGCGCTGAAGCCGCACGATTTTAATGCGTCCGAGAATTATTGTCACAACCGGTGCCACTATTATTAAAGCGATGCCGGCCGCCCAAATACCGCGCGTACTGCTTAAAATCATTCCGAGCAAAACAAATGGTAAAAATAAAACCCACCAGGTTAACTGCATTCGTGCGAGCACGCGAAAACGTTCACTGGCCAGCGGCAGTTTATGAAGTATGTATGCCATTAATGCCGGTAAACAAAGCAATAAGGCAATCGGAAATGAATGTGAATCGGGAAATAGCGAGAACATACGCAGTGAAAGTTGTTCGCCATAATATGCAAACCAAGTATTGCCCGTATTCACTGCGATGTACGACCATTGTTCGCCGAATTGTCGTAATTGCACGCCGCGACCCCAAACATCCACAAACTGATAGATGTCAATAAAAAACGTGCTGATCAGCTGAATATAGCCGGCTAATGTAATAACTATCAGCGCGCTTAGTAAACCAATAACTATATCACGCAGTACTAATTTTCCCTGTCGGGTAAGGTCGTAAACTATAACGCCGATAAATGATAAATTAACGAAGTATATAATTCGGCGCAGTATCAATCCGTGAGCGGCGTTAGTTAAAAATATACCCAGTAGCGCAATGCTGATAAGCAATAGCGCACCGGTAATAAACGGGTGGCGGCGTATAACTACGTGTGGTTCATGCCCCAGATTTTTTATTTCAGCGCCAATGGCGAATATAATCTCTCTTTGAAACAGCCAGCGCAAGAATATAAGCAGAGATGCCAAGCGCCACATGTTCAAAGAATCGAATGTCGGACTGATTGGCAGAGCAACGCAAAGTGGTATTGAGGCGATAAAAAAAACAACGGCGTTTTCAAGTGTAGCCAGTCCGCAATACAGCAATAAAACTGAAGCCAGCAGGAATGAAAAATCGCGCGGCAAAACGCCGGCAACAACGAGTGTAAACAAAATAATTTCAACAGCGTAAAGTATTACGGCGCTTAGAATGTTACGCTTCATATTATTGATTGTATGGCATTTAGAAAGGCATCACAAAAACCCGGCCAAGTATAAGTGGCGCGGATACGGGTAGCTCCGGTAATAATGGCTTGCCGGGCGCCAACATTGTGCAAACCGGTGTTAAGCACATCGGCAATTTCGCTGATGTTATTGGGATCATTAACGAAAAATGCATCATGGCCGAATAGTTCACGCGTAATCGGCGTGGCGCACACAACTGGCGGTATGCCATGCGCGAGGGCTTCAACCGGCGGAAAACCAAAGGCCTCACGTTGTGAAAGATACACGAATAACGTTGCCGATTGAAATTGACGTTGCAATTCCTCATCGGTGACATAATCGAAATGTTCAACGGCGATGTAGCCGAGTATTTTGTTTGTTTCAGTTGTAAGTTGCGCGATACAGGGTGGCTGATAACGATCTTCACCGATAACTATAAGCTTTGCGCCGGTATGTTTTTGTGCTATTTCGCGAAATGCCAGTATCGTCTCGCGTGCGTGGCGGCGCGGGAAGGCTTGGCCAACATATAAGATTCGCGCTGGTTGTAGCGGTTCGGCGGGCGCACCAGTAACGTCTATACCCGGTTTACAGATTACCATACGCGCAGGTGCTATATGAAATAATCTCTGCATCGCCCGGGCCGAACTCTCGCTAAGCGCCATAATTTTTGAAGCGCGTTTGGCCGCGCGCATAGCAAACACCCGATAGGCCAAACGATGTTTCCAGTTTTGCGCCGGCGAACGCATCTCATCGTAAACATCTTCGGTTAACATAACCAATGTTTGGCCGCGCTGGATAAACGGCAACATATAATTTGGATAAAACATACATTTAAGTTTATCGCGCCAAACTCTGAGGGGCAGGAATAGATAGTAGTACAGCACAAATGAACGCAAACCTAATGGCTGGCGTAACGTGTGGATTTCAAAGAGCGGATTATTATGCCACGGCCCGGGCGGTGGCATTGATTTGAAATACAACACGAAACGGTGCTTGCGTACTAAATTTGGCCGGCCGGCCAGCGCATGTATTAATTTAGATACGATGCGCCCGACCCCCCACTGGCGGCCTTCAATTGACTCACATTCTATGCCGATGCGTATCATAAAATTATGCCGAAACGATTAGTGTAGTAATCGGTAATGCCGCGGATGATAGCTGTTGATATACTTTTGTGTACGGGTAATAAGAGTAGCTGAATAAGTAGTATAGATAATGCCCACGCCGGAAGTATAAAACGTACATACCATGGGCCATTTTTTGCGTTAAAAAGCAAGGCGTTGCGCATGTGGTAGCGAAATAATTTTTCGCGGCCGAGTTTTTTTGTTGAGAGCGAAGCCATATGTTCTATCTGCGCGGTCGGACATATCGCCAATTGCCAGTTCGCGCGGCGAATACGCAAGCAAAGATCAACATCTTCAAAATAAAGAAAATAACGTTCATCAAAAGCGCCGACGCGTTCGAGTACTTCACGCCGTACAAACAAAGCGGCACCCGTCAGATAGTCAGGAGTTCCTAATTCTTTTAGATGCTGTAATGTCGGCCATAACCAACGTACGCGGCCACCGTAAACAAAATCGGCGCCGGTTTCTAATATGATTGGCGCTGTGCCACCCAGACGCGGTTGTGCATCCATGAATGATGCTAATTTTTTAACGGTATCCGATTTTAGTATGCAATCGTTATTGAGAATAAATATATAGTCAGCATTTTGGCGCAAAGCATGAGCAATACCGATATTATTACCGCCGGCATAGCCGTGATTTTGTGCTAACGCTTTGAATGTAATGTATTGTCGGCCGGCACACCAAGTGCTTACGGTCACACGATCAATTTCCGGCGAGGCGTTATCAATGACTAAAACTCGACAACCGCCATGCAGTTGCAGTTCCAATGACGCCAAACAGCGCAGAGTGGCCGCGCTGTTGCCGTATTGCACAACAATAATGTTAATGTATGCCATGATGTTTTTGAAATGCTTCCTGTACGTAGTTTGAGAATTTATTTTCGAAATGCTTACTGTCGTAATTTTGAGCCACTGTTTTAATGCGCGCATAATCGTACGCGGGCAACGTTTCATTCAGTCGGCGCACGCCGTCGGCCAGCGATTCAAAGACCGGATCTTCAAATAATTCACCCGTAACACCCGGTGTAACGTATTCTAACGCACCGCCCCTAGCCAGAGCCAGCACCGGTTTACCACACGCCATAGCTTCCAGCGGCGCGATGCCGAAATCCTCTTCCTGGGGCATGATAAATGCTCGACAACGCGCATATTGTTGCCAGAGAATTTCCGAAGAAACATTACCCGCAAAGGTTATCGTCGGGCCGGCTATTTTTTTCAAAGCGCGGTACTGCGGACCATCGCCAACGATTCGTAACGGCAAACCTAATTTATTAAAAGCGCGGATGGCGATATCTATATTTTTGTGGCTATATAGACGTGAGACAATAAGGTAATAACCGTCATCGCTGACCACGGGCAGATTTTGAGGTATGTACACCGGCGGATAGATTACATCAGCGCGCCGGCGATAATATTTTTCAATACGCTGTTGCACGTGTTTTGAAATCGCAATAGTGTGCTCAGCCCGCGCTGAAGCCGACCGGTCCCAAAGTCGCAAATAATGTTGCATGATTGCAATGGGTATACGGCGTAATATGCCCGCATTACTTCGATATTCACTTTGCCAATCCCAAAGTTGACGAGTAGGGCTGTAGCAATAACTAATATGCAATGTGTTCGGGCGAGTTATAACACCTTTTGAATAAG
This sequence comes from uncultured Candidatus Saccharibacteria bacterium, assembly GCA_964360715.1. Taxonomy (GTDB): domain Bacteria; phylum Patescibacteriota; class Minisyncoccia; order 2-02-FULL-40-12; family IGHO2-01-FULL-4-A; genus CAYHYQ01. The sequence continues at coordinate 1,486 of CAYHYQ010000004.1, read as the reverse complement.
CGGCCGAGGAGCTAATGACAACATCGTATTCGCGCAAATCAAATGATTCGGCGACGGCCGGAATTAATGGCAATAATAATTTTTTAAAACGACCGAATTTGTATATTCGTTGCAAAGATGATGTGTATATTTTAGAATCGGGTAAAAACGTATCCGTGAATTTTTTATCGTGGAAAAGTGTATATATTGGCGCGTCAGGATACATCTGATGCAACTTCTGCAACACCATTTCAGCCCCGCCCACGGCTGTGAGCCAATCATGCACCAATGCTATACGCATATTGACATATTGTTTGTTATATAGTAGCATATAAATGGAGGTGTTTAATGACTCAGAAAACCATCGAAGAATTTTTGTATCATTTGCCACATGATCATCCGAAAGCAGTTAAGGTAACTCTAAAAAACAGTGGTTCTATCTTGTTTGGATATTTCACTGGGGTCAAGGATTCAGTAGTACATCTTGTTGGAATAACGACTACACCCAGGAGAATTAGCACTGGTCCGCTTATGGATTTCACTAATAGTGTGATTGAGAATTCTGAAATTGCCGCGATCACGCTGTTAGATTAATAACTATCCCCAACCCCAACCGTATAAGCCCTTTCACGGGCTTTTTCCTTACAATTTTTATCGTTTCGACACTATATTTTTCTTATACGCATCAAGGTTTTCTAACACAACACCGGTGCCTTTAGCCACGCATAGCAAGGGTTCATCGGCTACCCGCGCCGGTACGCCGGTGACACGACTGATAAGCACATCCATGCTTTTAATCAACGCGCCACCGCCTGATAATACTATGCCATTATCCATAATATCGGAACACAGTTCCGGCGGCGTTTCTTGCAAAACATTTTTTACCGTTTGTACAATTTCGCGTAACTGTTCCTGAATGGCCTCATTAATGTTATTTGAACTAACCTCGATTGTTTTCGGATAACCGGTCGTCAGATCGCGGCCGCGCACGCGTATTTTTTCTTCGTTGGTTTGCTTTACGGCATTGCCGATGGCAATTTTTATTTGTTCAGCCGTACGTTCACCAATGGCCAGGCCGTGTTTTTGTTTTACATATTCAACGATTGATTGGTCTATTTTATTACCACCGACGCGCGCCGAAGACCACGTCACGATACCGCCTAAGCTGACTACCGCAACATCAGTGGTGCCACCGCCAATGTTTAAAATCAAATTGCCACTCGAGCTGTTGATTGGCACTTTGGCGCCGATGGCCGCCAGTACCGGTTCTTTCACGAGATAGGCCACTTTCGCGCCGGCGTTCATCGTGGCTTCAATAACCGCACGCCGTTCGGTTGAAGTAATGCCGGCGGAAACCGAAACAAGAATTTCCGGTTTATAAACATTCATCGTACCAGTGGCCTTGGCAATAAAATAACGCAACATGGCCTCGGTAATGCGATAGTCGGCAATAACACCATCGCGCAACGGGTGCGAAACAATAATACTATCGGGTGCGCGCCCGATC
>CAYHYQ010000003.1:6277-18312 GCA_964360715.1 uncultured Candidatus Saccharibacteria bacterium | reverse complement strand
CCAGTTGGCAAGGACCATCGAGAACGGATCTCTGTTGCCCCTGATCTTCAGATCGACAGTTGCAACACAGATTGAAGCAATTCTCGATGACAAGTAACAAGTAGTTCGTTCACCCCGTTTCAGACAAGCCCCGTGCCTGTTTGGACGGGGTTTTTGTTTTATTCCAGCGGATTTTTTATAACTTCATACTCGGCCGGCGAGTGGTAGAACGAATAAAATGTGTCGCGTCGCGGATTCACAGAATCGTCTGTGACAGTACGTATTAAAACTGTGTGCAGTGAGCCGTCATCTTTCTTTTCAATAACAGACGGCCCCTGAACAGTTATACGCCGCGCCGACGGCGCGCCGTAAACATCAACAAAAATTTTAGTGCCGACCGTTTGTGCCTGAATGAATAGAGGCGTGGCGATGTCATTTGTGAAACGTAAATCGGCCGAACCGGGGTAGATAGCCGCGTCAAAGCCCTGCGGGCTGTAGTAGCGTACCGGAATCGAATGCGGATGGCGTTCGATTATCGGCAAACCAGCCAAAAATGCGGCTCGAAAAAATGTCGTGGACACCTGACATAGTCCGCCACCATATTCAGGTATTATCTTTTTGCCTTTAATAACGAGTTCGGGCAGATAACCGGTCGAAGCATCAATGGCGCCGAGACGGCCATTGAATGAAAACTCTTCACCGGGTTGGATAAAAATTCCGCGGAATGTTCGCACACCGGTTTTGATATTATGTGTCCGGAACGAGGGTGAGCCGACAAAATCAGATTCGCCGCGGGCGAGATGTGTCGTGATACCTTTAACAGCCAGTGCTTCGCGCGATATTTCCGGATATATCGGTTCAATGACTGCTATAGCGTTGGATTGACCGAGCCCGAGAGCTATTTGGATATTAGCAACTGTCGCCATGATATTGAGGGCACTGCCATTATGACCCGCTTTGATTTCTTTAATATCTGTGTTGGTACCGAGTAGCGCGTTTGTCGGGGCTTTATCAGTCGTGCGTGTCAATGCCGCGACATAAGGCGCGATGTGTTGAGGGTTTGGCCGGCGCTCTTGGCGCATTGAAAACAGACGCACATATGTTTCGAGCCAACCGGTCACCACGGCTGTATCAAAAGTTACCAAGCGTTGATCAACGGTAAGTGTAAATGGATTTGTCGCCGCGGCCTCGACACGGACACCGGAACGGCCAACCGGCGGTTTAGGCGCATTCATAACGGACACTACTTTTTTCTCAAAGTAGACATTTAACGCAAGACCGCTTGCAATGCCCAGAATAAAAAAAATAGCGCTGATGGCGATAAAAGCATTGCGTGTTACTAGCGAGCATTTCATGAACATTAGCTACTGCGTGGAGAATTGTTTTTTGTCGCGGCTTTACGGACGCGTACGGTCAAAATACCGTTTTTGATCGAAGCCACCGCCGCTTCTGCGCGCACTTCTTCAGGTAGTAATATGGTGCGTGAAAACGTGCCCCAATACAATTCACTATGTAAGTATTGATCCTGTTGAGTATACTCCGGTGCGCGCGTGCCGCGGATGGTTATGGAGTCCTTAGTGACGGCAATATCGAGATCTTTCTCGGCCACGCCGGCAACAGCCGAACGCACAATAAGCTCATTGCCGGAGTGGAGTACATCAACGGTCAGATGGCCTTCAGGGTTAAGATCATCACGGTCTGTCATGGGAATAGTATAGCACAGACCCAGCTATCTAAGATGCTTGGGCGCGGGCTCTTATTTTACTAAATAGAATAGACACCAAACCGGCCATGAGAATGAGAATAAGCGTTGAATAGAAGAAACCGTTGTCATTGCCGAGCGTCACGAGGAAGATATTGAATGTGAAATGGAAGAGCGTCGCCAAGGCTATGCCTGCCCATAAAAGTTTGACTCGATGGGCATCGTAGAACCATGATAGCGCCAGGAAATAGCCGATGAGGCCGGTTGAAAGCGCGTGAAGCAGTGTCGCGCCGACAAAACGGAATAGTAAAACTTTGAAAGCCACCGTCAGACCGGCATCAATGGAACGATATAGCACAAGTATATTTTCGATGGCCGCGAAGCCAAGGCCGGCAACAATCATGTAGATCATGGCGTCAACGGGTTCATCGAATTCAGCGTCGTGCAGGACGATAAATTTTACCGCCAGATATTTAACGATTTCTTCGACAAAAGCCGCAAATAAAACAAATAATATCGGGTAACCGCCAAACTGGACGCCAAACAGCAGTTGGGCGATAGCGGCGATTGGCGCCAGTACAATACCCATCAGGAATGTTTTTGAAATCATATAGGCCGGTTCCGGATGAATATCTTTATGTAAATAAAAAGCCAGCCAGATCATGCTGGGTGCGAAACCCAAGGGTACTAAAATTTCAGGCAACGCGAGTATATTCACACTGACTTAAGCATATCATGGCTCAAAGTTTCTACTGCGGCCATTCTTCCACAATCAGCATTTTCTTGCCTGGCCAAGAGGGGAGTTGTTGCCAGATTTCCTCGGTGACAAAAGGCATGAACGGGTGGAGGAGTTTAAGGATGACAACAAGGGAGTGGGCAAGATTACTTTTCGTTTCAGAATTATCTTTTGATTTACTCTCTTCGATATATTTATCTGCAAAACCATGCCAGATAACATCATATATCTCATGGAGAGCTTCTCCGAATTGGTATTTACCCAAATTGGCTGTCGTATGTTCAGATAATGTTCTTAATGGACCACCGTAACTTACTGATCCGGTAATTTCGTCAATATGAAATGGTTTTTTTATATCGCGAATATGTGTACTCCAATTATCGCCAGTTTTTTGTAATATATACCGCGCGATATTCCAAAGCTTATTAGCAAACTTTTTGCCCGTCAGGATAAACTCTTCACCGTATTTAATATCTTGTTGACCGCCAACGGATTGATATATCAAGCCGAAGCGTGTCGCATCGGCACCATATTTTGCGATGAGCTCTAGTGGATCAATACCTGTACCCAAGGACTTAGACATACGCTTGCCGTCCTTGGTCAGAATTGTGCCGTGGATAATAACGTCCTTGAAGGGGACTTCGCCCATAAATTCAATACCCGAAAAAATCATGCGTGTAATCCATAGGTGTAAAATATCGCGCGCACTTGTAATCATCTGTGTCGGGTACTTTGCGACCTTGTCACCGGGTTTTTGCCAACCCTGTGTGGCCAGCGGCCAGAGTGCGGAACTAAACCACGTATCGAGTACGTCTGTTTCACCCGCAACTGGTATGGGATGACCCCACCAAATTTGGCGAGAAATATTCCAGTCGCGAATATTGCGGAGCCAAGTGAGTGCAACATCTTTCCACCGTTCTGGATGATAGGTAACGGTACCTGACTCAATCGCTTGTACCGCTTTTTTCGCGAGTTCGTCCATCTTCAGAAACCACTGTTCGGATAGGAGCGGTTCGATAATCGTCTGACAACGCTCACCATAGGCAACATTATGCGTATAATCTGTCATTTTTTCTATGACACCAAGCTCTTGTAATTTTTTCGCTACGGCCTCACGGGCTTCGGTAACTTTGAGGCCAGTAAAATCGGGAAATGCGTCTGTGACTTTACCGAATTTATTTATTACTTCAATTTGTTCAAGATTGTGCCGCTGGCCAATTTCAAAATCCAGAAAATCATGTGCTGGTGTAACTTTTACGGCACCAGTCCCGAATTCTTTTTCAACGGCGTGATCGGCAATAATTACAATCTCACGGCCGGTAATTGGTAAACGAATTTTTTTGCCGATTAAATCTTCGTAGCGAATATCACTTGGGTGCACAGCAACAGCCGTATCGCCAAGCATTGTTTCAGGTCGGGTAGTGGCGATAATAACATATCGATTTGCATCATCTGTGAGAGGATACTTCAGATACCAGAGCGTGTCTTTTTGCTCCTGGTAATAAATTTCTAAATCAGATAGAGCTGTCTGATCCTTCACTGACCAATTAATGATACGTTTGCCTTTGTAGATTAAACCCTTGCCTTTGTAGTAATTAAAAACATTTTTTACCGCGTTCTGATAGTCGGAATCCATAGTGTAGGCGATACGCGACCAATCGAAAGAAAAACCAAGTTTTTTAAGTTGATCCAAAATTGTCGAACCGTATTGTTCTTTCCATGCCCCAACCTTTTTTATGAATGCTTCACGGCCAAGATCCTGTATTTTAAAGCCTTGTTTGAGTAGCTCTTTCTCGACTTTGCTTTGCGCGGAAATGCCCGCATGATCAATGCCCGGAAGCCAAAGTGTTTTAAATCCGCGCATGCGTTTATAGCGGACCATAATATCTGAAATCGTATTTTCCAAGGCATGTCCCATATGTAAACTGCCCGTGATATTGGGCGGCGCGATCATAACTGTGTATTCTTCCTTACGCTCACCGGGCAGATTGTCCGGATTAAAATAACCGCTCTCTTCCCAGAGTTTATAAATGCGTTCCTCTGTCTCTTGTGGGTTATATGTTTTTGGTAGTTCTGACATGGCACCTTTTATTCTATACGATTTCCCAGTTTGCGTCTGCGTTGACGTATGATTCGGTCTTTATCTGTGCCGTGTGCAATATGCCGGCGGTGGCGATCATGGCGGCGTTGTCGGTCGTGTAGGCGAGTGCCGGTAGACGCAAAGATACACCACATTCATCAGCAATAATTTGCAGACGTTCGCGCAAAAGAGTATTGGCGCTAACGCCGCCACCCAATATAAGAGTTTTTGGCCGATATTCCTGGAGTGCTTTTTTTGTTTTTTCTGCCAAAACATCAACAATGGCTTGCTGGGCTTCACGGGCCACATCGGGCGCGATTTCTTCGAGAGTTTTACCATTTGCCAGTAAATCACGTACGGCATACAACACTGCGGTTTTAAGTCCGGAAAAAGAAAAATTGTATGTCTGTGAATGGCGCATCGGCCGCGGCAGGGTAATGGTAATTAAACCGGTTGCTTTTAGAGCTGTTGCGGCAATCGCCGGGCCACCCGGATACGCTAGGCCAAGGATACGGGCAATCTTATCAAACGCTTCACCCGCGGCATCATCAATCGTTTTCCCAATACAGCTGTAGTTACCCAGCTTGGACATGTGGATGAGCTCCGTGTGACCACCGGATACTATAAGGGCTACGGCCGGCATAGCGGCAGATATTGTTTCTATCGTCACAGCTTCATTAGGCGGTTGCAACCACGCCGACATAATGTGACCCTCGATGTGGTTGATACCTAGAATTGGCACTTGCCAGCGCCAAGCAAGAGTATTTGCAAATGATGTGCCAACAAGTAACGATGATATAAGTCCGGGGCCGCTTGTGACAGCTATCCGTGTAATATCTTGGTGTTTTATTTTGGCAGTAACCATCGCTTGACGTATAACAAAAGGTAAAGCAACGATGTGTTCGCGTGCCGCTATTGAAGGCACGACACCGCCATACGGCGCGTGTTTGGCAACTTGTGAAGATAAGATGTTCGCACGGACAACAAAAGAAGTATTCGTATATTCTATAATCGCGGCGGCAGTATCATCGCACGATGTTTCAATACCGAGAATTAACATAGTCATTTTTATCCTATTATCCACAGGTGAGCAAGAAAGATATCAATCATTTAGATTTGAATTATCGCTTCTAGTGCTATAGTATAGCAGAGCAAGCGCAAAAGGCCCTGTCGTCTAGTCCGGCCTAGGACACCGGCTTTTCAAGCCGAGAACACGGGTTCAAATCCCGTCGGGGCTGCAAAAGTATAAAAGTAAGATTATAAAACATTAGTATTAGTTATTAATAACTCATACTAATGTTTTATTTTATTGAAAATTAACTTAATACATATATAGCAGTATTTATGTATGTATGATGAAATTTTTGACAATATAATTAAATATTGTTTTATAAAAATTTAACCTATTTTTTACGCGCATAAATATTTTGCCGGCCTGCCGAAAATAACTTTTTTAACTGTTTTTATACTCAAAAACACATCATTCTGTGAGTGTTTTTTTATCCACATTTTTGTCTAAATTTTAACTCCTTTGAATGTCGCTAAAAATGCTATAATTAACGAGAAAAAAAGCCATGAAATCACATAAAAAATGACCAGACGTTGGGAGGTGTTTTTCACACTGACGATTAGCATCGCGGCAGTGGTTGTCGTTGTCCGTTTTGTATTTGCCGGAAATCTGAATCCTTCAGTAACACCCGATGGCACAATGAACACTGCCGATGAGATATATACGAGTTTGGTTTCCGGCTTTGATTCATCGACAATGATCGCCAAAAAAACTGGTAGTGCGCTACAGATTGGTCGTTGCATCATTGAACGCATAAGAGGTAATAACTGCTAACCATGGCATACACAGCGCACAACATTATTCTACCCACGGCCATCTGTTTGGTATTCGGTCTTGTTGCCTTCAATGCTTTGGCGGTTACGGGCACGATCAACGATACATATAAATATGCCTGGACTGAGAATCTGGGCTGGCTTAACTTCGGATCTTCGCAAGGCGTGGTCACGGTTACCGACTCAGCGCTTACCGGTTATGCCTGGTCTGAAACTGCCGGTTGGGTTAGTTTGAATTGCTCAAATACATCTTCCTGCGCCACCGTAGATTATAAAGTCATTAACTCAACGTCCGGTTATCTGGGCGGTTACGCTTGGGGCGAGAATACCGGCTGGATCAATTTTGCTCCAACATATGGCGGTGTAACGATTAACTCTCTCGGACATTTTAACGGTTACGCTTGGGGCGAGAATACCGGCTGGATCGTCTTTAATTGCGCTACAGTGGGCTCCTGTGCCACGGTGGAATATCGAGTCCAAACCGACTGGCAGCCCAGTCCAACACCGACTAGTGGTGGCGGCGGACCGGCATCCAGCACTAGCGCTTTGCCGACGTCTACAACGACAAGTACACCAACTGATTCCATATCGCCGAGTACTTCTGCAATGCCATCAGGCACGCCATTGATAAGCACGCAACCTTCACCGACCGGAAGCAGTGTGCCAACAAACAGTGCGACACTCGCGCCGAGCGCTTTGCCGACAAATATCACGATACCGACGGTGCCACCGCCTACAACCCAACCTTCAGGGATTCCACCGGCAATAACACAAACACCGGCCCCAACTGACACACCTTTTATTATTCAGAAAATTATCGGTGAGCCAGCGACGCGAATAATCGCTAAAACTGTAGAAAAAATTAAACCAATTGGCATTATTTCCGGCACGGCAGTGGCTGTTTCCACGGTCGGTAATGGTATTTCATTGTTGACTAGCGGGGTTAGTATTCTGAATTATCTTCAGTATCTGTATCAAAGTTTACTGATTCTGTTTGGTCTCAAAAAACGCGGCAAACCCTGGGGGACTGTCTATGATTCATTTACAAAACAACCGTTGCCGTTCGTGCGCGTACAAATTTTGAACAAAGAAAACCGTGTTCTGGAAACGAAAATCACCGATCGTAATGGCCGATATAATTTTTTGGCCACGACCGAGACAATCTCAAGCACGATGCTCGAATTTTCGTTAAGAGTCATCAAAGACGGTTATATATTTCCAGCGCAACACGTGCACGGCCAAACCGATACCATACTATATGACCATGTGTATCTTGGCGGTTTTGTGAGTCGTCGTCCTGATGAAACCGTAAATTTTGATATTCCCATTGATCCATTGGTGCTGTCTGCAGTTGCCGTGCAGACAAAACTGCCGGCGATGCGCTTGCATAATATCTTGGTAATGAGCGCGGATATCGCATTTTGGGTCGCACTGGTTATTTTGCCGTTGACAGCGCTCTTTCATCCAACGCCATTTAACCTCTCAATGCTCGTGTTATTTGCAATCGTAAATGGTTTGCGTATTATCGGCGATTTGCGTGAACGGCCATATGGAATTGTGTACGACGCAATCGCCGGACATCCGATGTCTTATGCCCTCGTAACTCTTAAAGATGCTGCCGGTGTACGTAAGGGATTTGCCGTATCCGATGAGAGTGGCCGCTATATATTGCTGACAGAAAAGGGCGTATTCGATCTTGATGCGGTAACACCGGCCGATATTCAACCGCAACGCTCCACGCGCGAGTCGGTATCAGCTAAGCGGGGTTGGGTCGCACAACAAGTATCACTATGAACTACGCTTATACCAAAACCATACTCATAATTCTTGACGGTTTCGGTTTAGCCGCGCCCGGACCCGGCAACGCTGTTTCAATCGCCGGTATGCCATTTTTGAATTCTCTGACCCGCAATTACCCATCATTTACAATGGTTTCTTCAAGTTTGGTTGTCGGTTTGCCCTGGGGCAAATTCGGTAATAGCGAGGTTGGTCACTCGGCGATCGGTACCGGTCGCATCGTAGTGCAGGACTGGGCCAAGATCAATAACGCCATCCGTGCCGGCAATTTCTTTACCAATCCGGCATTCGTGCAAGCGCTCGAACACTGTCGCACCTATGAATCAAATTTACATTTAGTCGGCATCTTGAGTCCCGGGGGTATCCATGGTCACGAAGACCACCTCTTTGCGCTTTTGAAATTCTGCATCATGAATCGTTTCAGTCGAGTGTTTGTGCATCTCATTACCGATGGTGAAGATTATGCGCCGACGGAGTCGCTGAATAGTTTGGGCCGTCTGACGCCCTATCTTGTCGAATCCGGCGCGCGCATCGCGACAATCAATGGTCGCGCTTATGGCATGGATCGTGTTTTAAACTGGCCGCTAACCGAAAAAGTGTGGCAAGCCATGGTTGATGCTGATGGTCCGTCAGCCGATAATCTTAGCGCCTACATCCAAACATTCCACGCCAAGAAAGAATTTGATGATGAAATTGTGCCCGCCTTTATTACCACCAATGGCAAATCAGTCGGTATCGTAAACGACAACGATGCGCTTATATTTTTCAACTATCGTAACGATCGCATGCGTCAACTGGCGAGTGTCTTTACGATTGAAAATGTTGAAGGGGCGTTTACAAAAAAACGTCACCCGAAGAATTTATGGGTTACAACCATGACGCGCTACGCGAGCACGATTCCGATGAATGCCGTGGCTTTTGAAGCTACTGATATCCCGAACACACTGGGCGGTTTTATAAGCGCTAAAGGTTTAAAGCAGATGCGAATTGCCGAAAAGGAGAAAGAATCACATGTCAAAAGTTTTTTTAATGGCGGTAAAGTTGAGCCCTATGCCGGCGAAGAACATTTTATCGTATCATCACGCCAATTGAAGGGCCGGGAATATGTTGAGCATCCGGAAATGTCGGCTGACAAAATTGTCAGTACGGTGCTTGAACATCTCAACGATGATGCGATTTTACGCGTCGTAAATTTTGCCAATTCAGATATGATCGCGCACACCGGCATACTTGAAGCGACGGTCAAAGGATTGCAAGTGCTCGATGCCTCAGTACAAAAAATTATAACGGCGGCGTTGCAGATTCCCGGCTATGCGGTAGCGATCACCTGTGATCATGGCAATAGCGAAGAAATGCTTGATCCATTGACCGATGGTCAAGATACGCAACATTCATCAAATAACGTCATGACCGTCTTTGTTGCTAAAGGTTTGGAAACGGGTGATACCGGCCGTACACTTGATATCTTAGCCAGTGAGAATCCTGCCGGCAGTTTAATTGATGTCGCACCAACCGTACTGGCGTTATTGGGTTTTGAAAAACCAAACGAAATGACCGGCTCACGTTTAATCTGAACCATGAACCGTAATCAACACCATAATCTCGGCGGCGAAATAACAAAACTCTTTGGGGTTGTGATTATCACTTTTGCGTTTGTGGTTTTGGCGGCCAATGCCGGTAGCTTAACGCCGGCGGCCGCACCGGCCTCAACGATGCATACGCTAGCTGAAATATATGCGCCAATTGCCAGCACTGCCTATAGCTCATCAGCAATCTCAGCTAATGCCAACGGCAGTATCTTGCAGATTTTACGCTATATCAGCTCGAATTTGTCATGGGCTTCTTCAAGTAACGACGTTTATCTCTTGAGTTCCGGTAAAGTTGGTTTGGGCACTACAATACCGATTACAAAACTTGAAGTCCAAGGCACGGCCAGTGCTTCAAACCTGTTAACTTCGGGCATTATTCAAGTTGCCGGCAATGCTTCTGTTAGCTATTCTCGCTTCGGCACGACCACCACTGGTCACGGTCTGTCAGCCGCTTCCGACTTGCTACTTTCCGCCCAGCTTGAAGTTGACGGCCAGAGTTGGCTCGACAGTAACGCCAGTATCTCCGGTAATCTTGAAATCACCGGTTGGGCCAGTACTTCCAAATACTTTGGCGGCGGTTTAGCCGATTGCTCCACAGCCACTACTTCAAAACTCTTATATACGTTTAGTACGGGTAAATTCAGTTGTGGCACGGATCAAGGTGTAACCGGTTCAGTATCGGCTAACTTTGATCCAGCAACCACCAATACTTATGATTTAGGTGATCCGAATTATCTTTGGCACACACTCTACTTGGGTACGAGTTTGGGTATTAACAGTGGTCCCGGCGCACCCCAAACCACGCTCGAAGTTGGTGGCACAGCGAGTATTAGCAATGCCCTCAATGTAACCTCGGCTGGTGTCGGCGTTGCCAGCACCTCGCCGCAATATGCCCTAAGCGTTGATCTTAGTAATGCCGGTGGTGAAAGCAAGGCGTATTTTAAAACGCCACAAGGCGGTATTTCAATTTATGGCGATGTTGATACACCGAATAAAGTCAGGTTTCGACCGACAAGCGGCAGTGGTTTCGTATTCAGTAATAGCGGTGACACGGCAATTTTAGCCATTGATGAAGCAACACAGCGTGTCGGTATAGGCACGCAATACCCAAGCACGCGCTTTGAAGTTCAAGGTACCGCCTCGGCTTCGCGCGGTTTTTTCTCGGATGAGTTAAACGTGGCCGGTGGTGGCGTTGCTTCCACTTCCTATTCTCGCTTCGGCACCACCACCACTGGTCACGGTCTGTCAGCCGCTTCTGATTTATTACTCGCCACCCAGTTTGAAGTTGACGGTCAATCATGGCTTGACAGTAACGCCAGTATCTCCGGTAATCTTGAAATCACCGGTTGGGCCAGTACTTCCAAATACTTTGGCGGCGGTTTAGCCGATTGCTCCACAGCCGCTACTTCAAAGCTCTTATATACGTTTAGTACGGGTAAATTCAGTTGTGGCAGTGATCAGACCGGTACTTCGGGTATTAAGACCGAAGAAGGTGGTACTCAGAGTATGGCCGTCGCCACGATTCTTAACTTTGATCCTGGTAAATTTGCCCTAACACCCTCGGCTTCGACGGAATCCATTATTAATTTGGACTGGGGTACCGGTGGTCCGGCCTCAAGTTCGGCCGCCGATACCATTAGTGGCGCTTGGAGTTTTACCGGCAGTCCAACTGTCAGTACCGGTCGTCTTAATTTAACTTCAGGCGCTAAACTTACGATCGGTGCGGCCGGTGAGACACAACCTCTTGAAATTGTCGGTACCGCTTCAGCAACATACGGTTTTCTAACCGATGCCTTACAGGTTGCGGGTGTGGCCGCTTCCACTTCCTATTCTCGCTTCGGCACCACCACCACTGGTCACGGTCTGTCAGCCGCTTCCGACTTGCTACTTTCTGCCCAGCTTGAAGTTGACGGTCAATCATGGCTCGACAGTAACGCCAGTATCTCCGGTAATCTTGAAATCACCGGTTGGGCTTCAACTTCCAAATACTTTGGCGGCGGTTTAGCCGATTGCTCCACAGCCGCCACTTCGAAGCTCTTATATACATTTAGTACCGGTAAATTCAGTTGCGGCACGGATCAGGGTACTACCAGTTCCAGCTCAGCTAATTTCGATCCAGCAACAAACAATACTTATTTTTTAGGTGACCCGAACTATATTTGGAAAGGATTGTATGTGAACGGTATCTCATTGGGTTCCGTTATTAAATTCAATAGTAATGATAACAGCGCTAAACTTGAAATTGCCGGTGCGGCCTCGGTCTCAGGCGATTTCTTCACTACCGGCCGGATGATTAATGGCAAATGGAAA
>CAYHYQ010000003.1:0-6267 GCA_964360715.1 uncultured Candidatus Saccharibacteria bacterium | reverse complement strand
GGTGCTTGTGCAATTTCATTCGGTACTGCGGCTTCACCAACACGCACGACGGCCGATACCAACTTCCCGGCCTGTCGTATCGGTTTTGATGCCACCAATTCTCTTACGGGTGGCACGGGCTATGCTATTATTCCGGACAATAATAATTTATTTTTGAGATTAGGCACTACAGGCAGTGCAGTCACCGGAATCGGTGGTTCAGCATATATGTATTGGGGTTTAATTACCGATCCCTCATATACCATAAGTGCCTCACTGAGTCCTTCTTTTGAAATGTCAGCACGTGCTTCAACTTCAGGTACGGTTAATGCTGAATTAGGTTTCACGGACCGATCAATAGATGATGATCTGACAGTGCGTCCCAATAATGCTATTGTTTTCAAAATTGATGGCGATCAGATATGGGAAGCCATGGTTCGTTCGGGTGGTAGTGTTACCGCCGGCGCTTCGCTAAGCGCTCTAGCCGTTAGCGCGACAGATTTTCATCGTTTCAGAGCCGATGTTGACGCGACAACAAGTCCGAATTCGGTAAGATTTTATATAGACGATGTATTGCAAGCGACAGTACAGACGGCCAATGCTGTACCTTCAGCCAAATTAACTATGTCCGCATCTTCATACGAGGCCTCACCCGGTGTAAGCGGCGCGCTGGATATTAAACATATACAGGCCTGGATTGATGATCCTGATAAAACATTATTGGAAATTAACGGTTCTCGCATTGTAGATTCCGATAAGCCATTGGATTTAACAACGACAGCCAATGTCTCGGAAAATTACCAGGCCCGAAATCCGGCATTGTTTGATGAAGGCGATGTTGTCGCCTTGGATACGACATACACCACGGCCAGTGTTATACAGGCCAGTGTTGCGTATGATTCGCATGTTATCGGTGTCGTAACACGGCAATCAGGTGTTACGTTGGGTGTCTCTAATAAATCAACCATTCCAGTTGCCGTCAGTGGCCGGGCGGCCGTTAAAATTTCAACGGCTAATGGTACGATTAAGCGCGGTGATTTTTTGACCACATCCGATAAACCCGGTATTGCCATGAAAGCCACTGGCTCCGGCCGTGTTATTGGTATTGCTTTGGAAAATTTTGATGGCACTGAACTAAAAACTGCCGCGGAACAATATCTTGAAGAAACTTTGCGTGATAACGATTTGCGTGGCAAACAGCGCATGATTCTTATGCGAATTTCACCGGAATGGTACGATGCCAGTAATGCCATTAACAGCATCTCGAATATAACGGCGCTGGGTGATGCCATCGCATCAGCGAGTCAGGGTTTAGCGGCTGAAAGAAATTTGAGAATTTTGGCGGCGGGTTTAACTGATGTTGCCAAGAAAACCTACGGTATTACTATCGGCAAAGGTTTATTAAAGATACAGCGTATTGCCGCTGATATAATTGAAGTAAATCACGGTACAGTTGCCGATTTGGAAGTTATAAATGGCATCAGTTTACACGATTCAATAACTAAAAACCCTTATTGCGTAACCATCAACAATGGCGCGATGCAAACCGTACCCGGACTTTGCGCGACCCCGATACCGCCACTTGATATTGTTGAGCTTGGCAGTGTTGTTACTGCGCCACTACCAACTCCGACGTCATCAACTACACCAACAAGTATGCCAAGTTTACCGCCTTCACCAACGCCGACGCTTAGCGAAAGTATTATGCCAACAGTAGAAGCTACTATAACCATCAGTCCGAGTATCACGCCAACGCCAACATTTGATATCTCACCCAGTGAGAGTATTGTCGCGACACCGGAAATAAGTCCGACAGGCACACTAATGGTGACTCAAACACCAATACCAATAAACACAGTAACCGGCGCACCGGCCTCGACTGTGGAGATAATACCGGCGCTGACACCTAGCGATAAAGTAAAAGACAAAGACAAAAAAGATGAAACCGTCGCTGATTTGAGTGCGCAGGTTGGCGGCGGATTCGGTGAATACGCGGCTACACTGGCGAGTATTATCGCTTCGATTATCAGCCGCTTGACTGCTTGGATCGGTCAAGATTTACCGCGCCTATTTAATTAACATAAAAAGACCTCGCGAGGTCTTTTTATGTTAAAGTTTCTGATTAACCGAGTTTTGCTTGGGCTGACTTTACGATTTGATTGAATATCTCAGGGTTATGTTGAGCGAGATCAGATAAAATTTTACGATCTATATCAATTTTTGCCAGTTTCAAGCCGTTAATGAATCTACTGTAGGAGAGGCCTTGTTCGCGGGTGGCGGCGCCAATCTGGATTTGCCAGAGGCGGCGGAAGATACCTTTCTTCTTGCGGCGATCATTGAACTGGTGTTGCCAAGCGTGCAAAAGTGCTTCTTTGGCTTGGCGGTACTTATTCTTGCGCGTCCACATAAAGCCCTTGGTATGTTTAAGGGTGTTTTTGCGGCGTTTATTGGCGACTGTACCACGTTTTACGCGAGGCATAGGGGATTAATACGGCATTAAGTTGCGGATATCTTTTAAATTGGCTTTTGAAAGCTCATTCTGTTTGCGCTTGCCACGGCGCGTCACGCCGGTATCCATGCCATTGAAATGGTTCATATTGGCATGACGGTGCATCATTTTGCCGGTGCCGGAAACACTGAAGCGTTTCTTGGCTGATTTTGATGTTTTGAGCTTCATAAAAAAGACGCTTTATTTGCCTGCCCGGATGAGTATACCGATGCCACCCGGGAAGGACTTTAAAGGCGCTTCGACAGTATACGCTACGGATATGGTTTTTGTAAAGTCCTCAAGCTTTTTCTTACCAATAACGGCCATACCTTTTTCACGGCCGCGCAGGGTGAGCTCAACTTTAACGCGGTAGCCCTTTCCCAGAAATTTCTCAACTTGTTTACAACGGACGCCCAAATCATGGGTCTCGGTGCGGAAGCCGATTTTGACGACTTTGACCTCACTGCCGCGCGACTTTGTCTGATTTGATTTGGATTCGCGTTCCCGTTTTTCTTTTAAGTATTGATATTTATTGTAGTCAATTATCTTTACCAAAGGCGGTTGTGAAGTGCCGTTTATCTCAACTAAATCCAAGCTTTGTTCACCGGCCATGCGTAAGGCCTCGGATGTCGGCATCGTACCCAAACGCTGGCCTTCCGGGCCTATGACTTGCACTTCAGCCACTCGAATCTGATGATTCAGACGCGGGCGATTAATTTGCGGTTGTGATTGATAGCGCGGATTCATTATTAGGGGACTATAACACAAATATTACGAATTAAAACGGGTCCGATGAATCGGACCCGTTGGCGACTAGAGCGCAAGGCGATACAGATTCGTATCACGTTTTACGAAACCCAGCGCGGCATAGAGTTTATTGGCCGCTTCGCGTGTGGGGTGACTGGTTAAATCTACACGTTGCAGTTCAAGCTCACGAGCTTCGGTAATCAGTCGTTTCGTTATTTCGCGGCCGATGCCATGGCCACGATAACCTTCCGCGACAACAACATCTTCAATGCGCCCAAAGCGGCCACTCGGAATTACGATTGATACCAGTGTACCTATGCCGATAACAAGGCACTTGTCAGTATACTATATATATTGTATGCCTATTTAATTCTTGAGTGTAATTCGTTGGCTGATTCAGACGACCACTCCCTGATTTCTAAAGAGTGAAACCCTTCGTCACGGGTTGGCTTTTCAGCTATTGTATCCATGTATTCTATAGTATGCCATGCGGTTTCATTGAAATTGTCGATGCGTGCGCCTGCCAAATGTGCCTTAATTGCACGTGCCCTTATCTCCGCTATAGGTACTTTTAAAAAAATACCATCAACAATTACGCCTTCACGCGCCAGTGTGAGAATGGGCTCGCGAACGCTTTTTTGCAGATTCGTGCCGTCGTAGATAATATTCTCGGAAGGGCTTTGCAGTATAGTTGCCCGTACGCGTTTACCCAGCATTTCAGTGGCGATTTTATTCTTCTGTTCAAAAACAAATTCAGGCGCCGCCGGTGTGATTTTAGAGAGTTCAGCGGTAACCCTTTGTTGGAACTCTGCCGATGCGATGACTTTCTGCAGAATAGCGTCGCGTTCGATGATCTGCCAGCCGCGTGCGGCATATTCGCCGGCCAGCGTACTTTTCCCGGAATAGGGTAGACCCATCAGCAGTACAACGTGTTTCATGTTTAAAATTGATGTGTAATTTTAGTATCCCCTTTGCTTCGGCAAATCTGAAATTGTGGACCGTGGGGGATTTGGACCCCCGGCCTCTTCTATGCCATAGAAGCGCTCTACCCCTGAGCTAACGGCCCTCCTTTTTGCATTGAAAATATAGCACGTATTTCTTAATCGCGGAAGTGCTCAGTAGAAATTAGAATTATGAACAGGAACACGAATAATAGTTCTAATTTAGTGATACAATTAGTTCATGAAAAGATATGATATTGATACGGTTACACAACTAAAGCAACTAAGAAAAAAAGGATTGAGCATTGAACAGTTAGTCAAAATGTTTTCGATGCCGAAAACAACCGTTTGGCATCATGTTCATGCAATCAAACTTACGAAAGTACAACGTCAGTTACTGGATCAAAACGCTGGCATAAGCAGTTTCCGCCGAAAAGAAGAAAGGATCCAAAAAGCAGAAAAGGAAGCAAAAATAATCCTCGCAGGACATAATCGATATCTTTGTTCTTTGTTAGCCATGTTGCATTGGGCCGAAGGAACAGCCAAGGAGCCTACATTTACAAATACAAATTCAACGATGGTTAGATTATATATTTTTATTTTAGAGCACTGTTTCAATGTGTTACATGAACGCATTTTTTTAAATATCAGGTATTTTACTGGTATGAAAAAAGATAAGTGCTTGAATTTTTGGGCTAGATCATTGAAGATACCAAAAAAAAGAATAATTCTGTACTATAATGATGGAGGTAATCGAGGCAGGACGCCCTATGGTATTTGTCGCATATTGATAAGAAAAGGCGAATATGAGCTTAAGATTATCTCTGCACTCATCCGTTTAATTTCAGAAGAAGTACTTGCTCCCGTAGCTTAACGGAAAAGCAGACCCGTCCTAAGGGTAAGATTCCAGGTTCGACTCCTGGTGGGAGCGCTATTCGTGACGAGTTACAGATTAGTTAAAAATATAGTTTGAGAATAAAAAAGACCCCCAGTCCCGCGACCAGGGGTTCATATGAGAATAGCGTGTTATTTCTTCTAGAACAGGTCGGCCGCCGCGCGCTCATCCCAGGTGGCTGCGATGAGCTTTTCCCCATTCCACTTGTAGTAGTGCGCCGCCGGGGCGCCATAGAGACGACCGGAGTAACTGGTGCGGAACACGACGCCTTTTGGAATCAGGGCGATAATCTGCTCGCCTGAACCCATGCGCCCCGCATCTCCCTGGGCGATTTGGCCACTTACAATTCTCTCGCCGGGGAATGGCGCGAAACTCAGTTTGGGGCCACCGTCCCACCCTCCGGTTGCTCCGCACTTCGGGCAGACCTCGGGCATGGTCGCGCCGTCACCGTAGGTATCACATCCGAACTTCGAGCACTTCCAGCTCTGGCGGTCACCAGTGTGCGAGTTGCCGCCCCGGAAGCCCATTTTGGTGCGAAACACCACGACGATCTTCTCGTCGCTGTTAGGGGCGAGTTGGCTAAAGAACTTGGGCTTGCCCGCCTTGGTCGTACCAACTTCAGCGAACATCAATTTCCCTTGTACGACCCCCGTGTCGGAGTGATAGCGGATGTGACTACCCTCCTTTTTATCGTCGAGCTGGACTCCGCATCCGCACACTCCGCTCGAGGAATACACCTCCTTTTTTCTCTCGGGGCAGGGAATCATGGGCGGGTTACCCACGGGCACTAAACCTCTTTCGCGGCCACGCCCTTCTTCGCCGATGATGATGGCGGGGATCGTAATTCCGGCCCCCTTTAGTGAAACCTCTTCAATCTCGGCACCCTCGCTGACGGTGCCGGACGAAATTGTGAACACGCGGTAGCTTGCCATTGGTTGGCTCCTTTGCGCTCTTTTCCATCTAGAGTGGCCGGAAGGCCTTCGGATATTGGCGAATTATCGCCTTATCCTATCCATGAGATTGAGCATCATCTACCTATAAAATTCTTTCCTAGCGCTCTATGTATATTAGCACTTTTGTGACTAAAAGTCAATTAAAACGTAATGCGTGTACATCATTGACTTTTATTGGGTACGTGATACTTTTACAAGTGAAAAACATTCCTACGGACAGCCCTCAATCAGACCACCTTATAATTAATATTTCTCAACAGCGCG
>CAYHYQ010000002.1:4805-18796 GCA_964360715.1 uncultured Candidatus Saccharibacteria bacterium | reverse complement strand
AATGGTAAAGTTGCATCCGGCATTGATGTCAGCGATGTTGTCGTCAGTCCCGATCTGCCTGATAAAGCCATTGATGATGCGTTGGTACTGGGCCGAGTTATGCTATCATCTGGCGCTTTGACACAGGAGGACTTTGGGCAATGGTTAGATATAGTGGAAACAAGCCCCGGTGGTTTTGACGGCATGCCGATTAATTTGGTTAATTCTCTGATTGCCGAAATTATTTAGCATGTACAACGTGATTTAAACGGTGTATTATTCAGGCGAACAATTAATTACATTATTATGAATGATGGCGCAAAAATAGTCCTCAAAATCGTGGGTATTATCGGTGGTTTGGCTATTGTTGCTGGCTTATTGTTTGCTTATATGCAACCCAAAATTGATGCCGGTAATAATGCTAAGCGCAGTGCGTTGTTGGCCGTGCGGCCGGAAGATCATCTTATTGGCGATACAACCAAAGCCAAAGCATTGCTTATTGAATATAGCGATATGCAATGCCCGGCTTGCAAGGCGTACAGCACTGCTGTGACTGAAATCGTTGCCGCGCATAAAGATACGCTCGCATTCGTATATCGCCACTTTCCGTTATATCCGACCCCGCACAAAAATTCGATTGTTGCCGCGCAAGCCACCGAAGCGGCACAGAAGCAGGATAAATTTTGGGCGCTGCTTGATATTATGTTCCAGAAACAAAACGAATGGGAATTTGTTGATGATCCGAAAACATTTTTTATAGATTACGCGATAAGTTTGAAGTTGAATATCGAACAGTTTAAAACCGACATGGTTTCAGACACCACGCAACAACGCGTTATGCTGGACCGTAAAAATGCCGCTGACCTCGACTTGCACAGCACACCCACATTCTTTTTGAACGGCAAACAAATTACGCCCAACGGTCCCGACGCCTTAAAACAACTTATTGAAGATGCTCTCAAATAAACGCCTCATATCTTTAATAATGCTCGTGGTTGGTATTCTCGGTTTTATTGACGCTACATACTTAACTTTTGAGCATTTTATGAATGTCGTGCCGCCGTGCACGATAGAAGGTTGCGATATAGTGTTGACCAGCCGCTACTCTGTTGTGGGCTCCATACCGCTTGCTTTATTTGGCGCCGTATTTTATCTCGCAGTTATTTTAGTGATTGTTTTATTTCGGCATTATCGCACAGCCACGTTTGCAAAATTATTAACCATACTGACAATCTGCGGTTTTATCATCTCGCTTGTATTGTTTGGGGTGCAGGCATTTGTTTTGAAAGCGTATTGCTTATATTGTTTAGGTTCTATTGTAACTTCAACGCTGTTATTCGTACTTATGTTCTTTGTACGGCGTGAACTAATCGAATCACCGCCAGTAAATTCTGGCCTCTGATATTTTAGTGTTATTAATTTAATAAAAAACGCTCCGATGATGTCGGAGCGCGGTTCTCTACCGTGGTGGTAGGCGAATGAGGCCAATCTTGGGGTGGGCGAGAAACTTGAGCCACACCGGCTCGAGCCCGGGTAGTCGCCGCCAATCTTGCTCACGTACTGCGCCTAACTTATATAAGAACGTGTGGTTGGCAAGTAACTGTAAGCTTAGCACATCAAACCAACCCGCGATCTGCGCTTCTTTACTGTTACAACGTAATTCAATATCGGCCGACACACGGGCGGTATAAACGCTCCAATCATGGCCGCGGCTGTTGGCGCGACTACAAACGTTATCGGGCCGGTTCCATACGAGCTGAAGTTCAACCTGTTCGGGAACGAGCGTAATGCGGAATTCTTCACGCATCTCACGCACGGCCGCCGCAAGTTCGGTCTCACCTTTATCTACATGGCCGGCGCTGGGCGCCCAGCCATAGGGCGGCCACTTGCGCATCTGCAGGGCGATTAGATCACCGGTGGGAGACGGCTTCGTTAAAATGATTCCCGCACTTTTGTTAGTGCAGGGTTCCTTTCGCACGACTTTCTTTTTCATGAACACCTCTCATCTTTAATATACACTGTTTAGTAACAAAGTCAAATAGTAAATCAATCACACTTTTTCTATACTGGTAATATGCAATTCAAAGGGCCTAAAGATGATGCCAAATACGAATGGACGGCGCATGTCGGTGACAAGATGCGTTTTTACGGCATTTCCGAAAGTTTAATCAAGCGCATCATCCGATTTCCAAAACGTGTTGAAGAAGGTATTGCGCCGCAAACTGTTGCGGCGATGCAACCCACATCAAATAAAAAAAAGCCCCAAGAAATTTGGGTTATGTATCGCACGGCCGGCAAGCCACGTATAGTGGCCGGCGTGCGCCTGCCACCGCGCAAACGCATAATTTCGGCTTGGCGTTACCCGGGCGTCAGTTCGAAAGATCGGCCGGTTATTCCCGCCGACGTTTTGCAAGATTTGTTAAATGAAGTATAATGCCTCGCATATGCGTACTGGTATTATCATTGCTGTTATCTTTGCCATCATAATTGTCGTTTTAGTCGGTATTCTGATCGTCGGCATTGTCGAAGATTATAATCTCGATAACGCCTCACAAACGATGCCATCTATATTACCGTCCGGTACACCGTTACCGTCTACAATAACTGTCAATGCCGTGCATACTACTATTAAAACCGCGGCCGGTGATATCGTGCTTGAATTATATCCGGCCGTGGCGCCCAAAACCGTGGCCAATTTCTTAAAACTGGCCAAGCAGGGTTTCTATGACGGCACAACCTTTCACCGTGTAATCGGCGATTTCATGATTCAAGGCGGTGATCCTTTATCAAAAACATTACCGGTCGGGGATGCGCGCATTGGTACCGGTGGGCCGGGTTACAAGTTTGAAGATGAAATTAATCCCAAAGCGCTCGGTTTAAGCGATGCTGAAATAACAGTTCTGGAGTCGAAAGGATTTAAATATAGCACAACATTGCCATCATTGCCGGTTGATCCTGGCTACATTGCCATGGCCAATGCCGGACCAAACACCAACGGCAGTCAGTTTTTCATCGTGACCTATTCGCCGCAACGTTCTCTCTATGGCAAACATACCGTATTCGGCCGCGTAACTTCAGACATGGCCATCGTGCGTGCTGTCGAACAAAACACCAAAATTATCTCAATAAAAATTCAGTAGGTTGCCTACCGAATTCCCCTACCCGGGAGTTTTTTTGTAATTCATATTGTAGCAAGTGTTTTTATTGACAAAAATACCATTGGTGGTATTTTTGTTTACAGTTCTTCAACAGAAAGGCAGGTCTTGCATGAGTGCAAAATGGTACGCTTTAGCCGCGTTTCTCATCTTTTTGACCGGCACTGGGTTTGGGTTGTTTCTCGCCAGCGCGCATATCATAACCGCGTTTGGCGTTCTCGTGTTGAAGCGCTTAGCCCTCTCCTTATTGATGTCGGGCTTGGCATTCTTGGGTTGTCTGGCGGCAGTATCTACTCGGCTAGATGGTAGTGCGGTTTACATTGCTTTCTGGACTGTAACGAGTATTACCGCCGCGGTTGTCATTACTGGTGGCGCGATTCTATTCGGTACTACGTTTTGGCCAGTGTATATCGGCGGCCTCTTTCTTGGCTTTGGTATTCTCGCCTCAGCCATGAGAGGATAATCGTACTCCCTTCGGGGAGTTTTTGTTTTTTGAAAGTCACGGTATACTGATGAGATGCCCAAATCCTCCAAAAAATATCAACTGACCGGCGAACACTTTTATAAATTTTTCCAATGCCCGCACTGGATTTGGTACGACCTCTATGCCGATGAATCGCGCCGCAACGATGTGCCGCCGTTACTGCAAATGATTCACCAAAATGGTCTCAAGCATGAAACGAAAGCCATTAACGGTCGCAAGTTTGAAGAAGTAAAACCGGAGTTATTCAAAGATTTAGATGAAGCGTTTTTGGCAACCGTTGATTTAATGCGTCAAGGCAAAAATATCTATCATGGTGTGTTGTTGGATGAACATTGGGTGGGTATGCCCGATTTACTCGAAGCGCGACCGACAACACATGGTATGAAGTCGGCTTTCGGTGATCACTATTACGTTGCTTACGATATTAAAAGCGGTAGTTCAATTAAAGAGGAATCAAAGTTTCAACTGGTTTTCTACAGTTTGATTCTTGAACGCATTCAGGGTGTTTTACCTAAAGAAGCATATAGTATTAATGGGCTCGGTGATGAACAATCGTTTCCAATTGAAGATTACCTCAAGGAGTTTCATTTGACCCGCGAGACCATAGAAAAGATATTGGATGGCGAGAAGCCGGCGCCCTTTCTAAAAAGCGGTTGCAAACAATCACCCTGGTATGGACTTTGTGTTGAAGAAACGCAGGGTTGTAACGACATCTCGCTTATTTACCGTTTGAATCAAGTTGATCAGCGCCGTTTTTATGAAATGGGTATTCGCACGGTAACACAACTGGCCGCGAGTAATCTTGATGATCTGCGTTTGAAGCTCGAGGATTGGCCCTTTGATAAAATTTTGCGGTATTACAATCAAGCCAATGCGCTTGTGAAAAACGCGCCATTGATTTTGAAGAAAACCGAATTTCCGAAAGTTGCAACTGAGGTCTATTTCGACATTGAATCTGACCCAACGCAAGGCATTGATTACTTGCTTGGCGTTTTGGTTAAACAAGGCAATAAAATCGTGTATAAGTATTTTCTGGCCGATACACCTGGCGAAGAACCGAAAATTTGGGACGAGTTTCTAGATTTTCTGGAAGAACTGAATGATTTCGCCATTTACCATTATTCGTATTATGAGCGTGAAGTTTTTCGGCGCTTGTCGAACAAGTACGGTGTGTCATTATTGCTGTCGGACAAATTCCAAAACAATACGATTGATTTACATCGCGCAGTTATTGATGCCGCCATCTTACCGCTCTATTTCTATAGTTTGAAAGATGTGGCCAAGTATCTGGGTTTTAACTGGCGCAGTGAGAACGCCGGTGGTGCCGAATCGGTGGTTTGGTATACCGAGTGGATGCAACAGCACGATAAAAAAATTCTCAAAAAAATCCTTGAATACAATGAAGACGACGTGCGTGCCACACTCTATCTCAAAGAATGGCTTGAAAAACAAAAACCGAATTTAGGCAACACAGAGAAACTTGATTAGTATTGTATAAAATCTTGTAATGTGATATCATAGAGTAACTGTAGTTAATTTACAATAAGGAATAGGAGGAGCGTTTGCCTAAGAATGGAATTGTGGCATTTGCTTTCGGTATTCCCGGTAGCATTACTTCAAACCGCACTATTTCGGCAATTGCATCGAAAGTGGCAAAGGAGCATCAAGCGCCGATCTTTACCCAAAAGGGACTTATCAATGTTGATCAGGGGCTTGAAGTAGAGTTTGTAAAGGAAAAAATCACCAATCCGGCCGCAACTCTGGATATTGCTCGCCAAGCGGTAACATGGGCCATACAGCGTGGCATTCAAGAACTGTGGATTGTTGCGGCCTTGCCACACATGTGGCGATGTGTTCGTGATTTGGATTTTGCTGTGCGCGAAGCACAGGCCAGTATTATAATCCGAATCGCGTCTGAAGTAAGTCAGTATGCTTCACACACATGGTTTTGTACCGATTCAGAGCAAACGTTCCATCGCGATTCAAAGCGTTGGGAAAGAAGCGACCATATTTTGAGAATAATGCCGATGTGGATCTATGTGTATTTGTATACGCCGCTCAGGCGCCTATTTGCACCATAACTGCATAACACATGCAGTTTTTTTTATAATTCATCAGTTTCCCAAAAGTTTTTTATAACCACAGTTGCAATTTTTTCGCTATATAGTATGGTAGACGGTGCATATGTCCCGATCAAACACATGGGCTCTCGTCATACTTCTGTGCGCCCTACTCTTGGCGTTTTTTGTTTACCCAAGCGCTTGGAATCGCGGCACGGATGTTCTGAATACGAAATTGCATCTTACCGGCAAAGCGTATCAACTGCCGCATTTTTTTGCCGTACCATCTTTCCGACTCGGGCTTGATCTCGTCGGCGGCGCGCATTTGGTGTATGAAGGCGATCTTTCAAATATCGGCACTCAGACACCGGCTGATGCTATGGAGGCGTTGCGCAATGACATTGAAGGTCGGGTAAATACTTTCGGTGTTAGTGAACCGGTGGTTTATATCGAAGGTACGAATCGTCTCGTAGTCGAGTTGCCCGGCATTAAGAATCTCGACGAAGCCATTCAACGCATCGGTGAAACGCCATTCTTGGAATTCCAGGAGGGTCTAACTGAAGCCGAAATTAAACAGGTTAAAGCTAAGTTGCCCAAAGGGCAAGAGGTGAATGGCAACGAGCTTTTTAAACCGACGGGCTTAACGGGTAAAGACCTGGATAGCGCCACGGTTATATTTGACCAAACAACGGCGCAGGCCCAGATTTCACTAAAGCATAACAAAGAAGGTGCTAAGAAGTTTGCTGAAATAACCAAACGCAATCTTGATAAACCGATAGCTATTTTTCTGAATAATCAGCCGATCAGCGCGCCAATTGTACGCAATGAGATTACCAATGGCGAGGCGATTATTTCCGGTAACTTCACAGTTGCTTCAGCAAAGGAACTTGTCGAGTATTTGAACCGGGGCGCTTTGCCGGTACCGGTGAAATTGGTTGCGCAACAGACAGTCGGCGCTTCGCTGGGTCAGGATTCACTTGTAAAATCATTAAAAGCCGGTTTATACGGCTTATTGTTTGTGGCCTTGTTTATGATCGCTTTCTATCGTTTACCCGGTTTCGTATCAATTATTTCTCTTTTGATTTATATCGTATTAGTTTTGACAATCTATAAAATTATGTCAGTCACACTCACATTGTCCGGTATTGCCGGGTTTATTCTTTCACTGGGTATGGCTGTAGATGCGAATGTGCTTATTTTTGCCCGTATGCGCGAGGAGTTGGCCGCTGGCCGCACACTGCTACAAGCGATTAATGAGGGCTTTAATCGCGCATGGTATTCGATTCGCGACAGTCATGTAACAACTCTGCTTGGCGCGATCATCCTTTATTGGGTTACCACTTCAATTGTGAAGGGCTTTGCCTTAACACTTGGCATCGGCGTGTTTACCAGTTTGTTCACGGCAATTATAGTATCTCGCATATTATTGCGCCTTTTCATCGGTTCCGTGACTGAGAATCGTCGCTGGCTTTTCTAAACTATGCCAAAAATCTATAAAATCATGTTCGGAGTTTCCATGCTGCTGACCCTCGCGGCGATTGTAGTTTTCGCCATGTTTGGTTTGCGTAAGGGCGTAGATTTTGCCGGTGGTTCAGCACTGGATATTTCATTTAAATCGAACCGCCCTTCTACTATTGATATTCGTACCACAATTGAAACCGTATCTGGTATCGCTGATTTGTCGGTCAATCACGCGGGTGATACAAATGTCATTCTGCGTATGAAAAAGATTGAGAACACGACCGCAAATGCGGTTGTGAAAGCGTTGTCTGATAAGTTCGGAACGGTTGTGCAAGAACGCTTTGAATCCATATCGCCGGCAGTTGGCAAAGAATTGTTCGCTAAAAGTTTGCGCGGCATTATTTTACTGTTGATCACCATCATGATCTATTTGGCGTATGTCTTTCGCAAAATGTCCGTTGTTACGTCACCGTGGATCATGGGTTTGGCTAGTGTTGTTGCTTTGTTGCACGACATTGTAATTCCGGTCGGTATTTTCTCGCTTCTGGGGCGTTATCAAGGCGTCGAAGTGAGCGCTATCTTCGTTGCCGCTATTCTGACAATTCTCGGTTATTCGATATCTGATACAGTCGTTGTATTTGATCGGGTGCGTGAAAATACGTTACGTATGGGTTCAAAACAGCCGTTCGGGCAGATTGTGCATACAAGTATAATGCAAACATTGACGCGTTCTTTGAATACCACGTTTACAACCTTGCTCTCATTGCTGGCCATTTTCTTCTTCGGCGGTGAGACAATTCATTTTTTCGCGCTTGCTTTGATTATCGGTATAACTTTAGGTGCCTATTCATCAATTTTTGTGGCTTCGCCAATTTTGGTCTGGGCGGCTGGCCGCAGAAAATAGGTCTGGGCGTGGCTATTGACGTGTATTATAGGTCATGATATGCTCGCATAGTAATAAGAAAACCTCAAAAAACAAGGTTAATTTAATAAAATTATGGCTACGGAAGAACTGCAGGCACGCATAAAGAAAGTCGTATCCGAATTCCTCGGTGTTTTAAATACACGCAACCGCGATATCGTTGCGCGGCGCTTTGGCTTGAAATCAGGTCGTCGCGAGACGTTGGAATCAATCGGTTCCAGCTACAGCATTACCCGTGAACGGGTGCGTCAAATCGAGGAAAGCTCGCTAAAACAGATTCGCGAGCAGTTGTCGCGTTTTCGCGATTCAATAAAGCCGTTTATTACGATGGTGCTGGCACGTTTGAATGAAGGCAAGGGTATTATGAAGGAATCGGCATTGTTCGAGATTTTTTCAGGTGCTTCGAAGCCGAGCCCGGCCAATGCCTCGCTTGTATTCATTTTGACTCTCGACAATGAAATTAAACGTCATGCTGAAGATGATGAATTTGAAACATTTTGGAGTGTTTCCGAACAACGCGCCAAAGAATTTGTTGATTCCGTTGCGGTCGTGAAAAATGCTTTTACCAAAGCCGGCGCGCCGGTTTCGGAATCAGCCGGCCTCGAGCTCTATAAGAAATCAGGTGCCACATTAAAGGATCATACGGTTTTCGCTTCGATCCTGACAATTTCCAAAGAAATCGGTAAGAATGTTTTTGGCGATGTCGGTCTGACAGAATGGGCTGAAATCCGGCCTCGCGGCGTGCGCGACAAATCATATTTGGTGCTCAAGCGCGAAGGTAAGCCGAAGCATTTTCGCGAAATTACCCAGCTTATCAATATGAGCGCTTTTTCAAGTCGCAAGGCCAACGTGCAAACCGTGCACAATGAATTGATCAAAGATAGTCGTTTTGTGCTTGTCGGCCGTGGTCTTTATGGTTTGTCGGAATGGGGCTATAAGGCCGGTACCGTCAAAGACGTACTTGTTGATGTTATGCGCAGTTCCTCGAAACCCATGACTAAAGAAGACATCGTGGCGCAAGTCATGTCGCATCGCATGGTTAAAAAGAATACCATTCTCTTAAATCTCCAAGACAATAAGATATTTACTAAGAAAGAAGACGGTCGCTATGCTTTGCACGAGGCCTAGGTCGTGCGCTAACTCTTCCGGTTTGCTACAATGTATTTGTACCCGTCCGCAGTGCCGGTGGGTGCATATTCGTGCCCATAGAAGTTTTCAGTCCAATACAAACTGCGTTCAATATTCTCGCGACATACTGGTGGCTCTACCTACCGGTCATTTTGGTTGGCACAGTCATCGGCGGCTGGCGTCATTATATAAAAGAAAAATTCATTCGTAATCAGAAATGGATTCTGTTGGAAATAAAACCGCCGGCTGATGTTGAAAAGAGTCCTAAGATTGCCGAGAGTATTTTTGCCGGCTTGCATGGCACGTATTTTAAAATTAGTCCTAAAAAACAATTTTTCTTCGGCGATATTCCGACCTGGTTTTCGTTTGAAATCAGCGGTACCGCCGGCGAAATGCATTTTTACGTGCGCACAGTCGAAAGTATGCGCAATCTCGTCGAGGCCGAGATTTTCGGTCAGTATCCTGATGCTGAAATTCGCATCGCCGAGGACTATACGCATGCTCTGCCAATGTATATACCCGATGATGAGTATGAAATGTTCGGTACTGAACTTATATTCGCTAAAGAAAATTGCTATCCCATAAAAACATATATGGCTTTTGAGGAGAAACTTTCAAAAGGTGATTCACGGCTTATTGACCCCTTAGCACCCTTAGCGGAAGTTATAGGATCACTCCAGCCGGGTGAACATATTTGGCTTCAATATCTGGTTAAACCAACCGGTGATGATTGGGTGAAGGCGGCCCAACCAGTCCTTGATAAACTGATGGGTAAGGTATCTAAATCGAATGATTCTCTATTTCTAAAATTATTAACCGGAGTTTTTCATATTTTTACCGGTCTCATGCAGTTTATATTCGATGCTTTAAGTGGTCCGGCGACACCGGCCGTGCCGGTTAAGGAAGAAAAACCACCGGAATTTAGCATGGCTAAACTATCAACGGGCCAAAAGAACGTATTGGAAGCTATTGAGAATAAACTTTCAAAACTTGGTTTTAAAGTTGGTATTCGGCTTTTATACATTGCGCGTAAAGAGCGATTTGATAAGTCGCGCGTGCCGGGCGTGACGGGTATGTTTAAACAACTTTACGCTAACAATATGAATACGTTTAAAGCAAACCCGCGCGGAATAACGATATCTAGAGGGTATCTCCATCAAATATTTCCCTCAGATCGCGGTTTTGGCGCGGCCAAAGAAGAATACAAACGCAAATGGAAGATGTATATTAAATATAAGAAGCGCGCACTGGCTTCACAAACCGTAATTTTGTGCACGGAAGAACTTGCCACCTTATGGCACTTGCCGGGTCTGGAGGTACAAGCGCCGTCAGTATCGCGGGTTGAATCAAAGAAAGGCGACCCGCCATTAACCTTGCCCCGCTAACTATCTATGCAAACACCCGATAATCCAATCGTATATTTCGGCGAAACAAACTTCCGTAACCGGCGTGAAAATTTTGGTATAAAAATGGATGACCGCCGCCGCCATATGTATGTCATCGGTAAGACCGGTATGGGTAAATCCGAGTTGTTGAAGAATCTGGCAATTCAAGACATTCAAGCCGGCCGCGGTCTGGCGTTTGTTGATCCGCACGGTGACCCGGTTGAAGATTTACTCGATTACATTCCCGAGGAGCGCATCCACGATGTCATTTATCTTAACCCTTCGGATATGCAGTATCCGGTGGCGTTTAACGTTATGGAACAGGTTGATATAGACCAACGGCACTTGGTGGCGGATGGCATGATGGCCGTATTCAAAAAAATCTGGGAGGATGCCTGGTCAGCGCGTATGGAATATATTCTCAACTATACAATCTTGGCCTTGCTCGAAGTACCAAATTCAACCCTACTGGGTATTAATCGTATGTTGGCCGAAAAAGATTATCGCAAAAATATCGTCGAGCAAGTACAAGATGCAGAAGTAAAAGCGTTTTGGAACCAAGAATTTGCCAAGTACGATGAAAAATATCAGCGCGAGGCCACCGCTGCCATTCAAAACAAGATCGGCCAATTCGTTTCCAACAAACTCATTCGCAACATGGTGGGTCAACCGCATTCGTCTTTTAATATGCGCGAGGCCATGGATTCAAATAAAATTCTCCTCATAAATATCTCTAAAGGCCGTGTTGGTGAAGACGCATCTCGTCTGTTGGGCGCACTTCTTATCACCCGTATCCAATTGGGCGCCATGAGCCGTGTTGATACACCTAAAAACGAGCGCAAGGATTTCACGCTCGTGGTTGACGAATTCCAAAACTTTGCCACGTCATCTTTTGCCAATATATTATCTGAAGCGCGTAAATTCAACTTGAGTTTGATTATCGCACACCAGTACGTTGCGCAGATGGATGAAACAGTGCGCGATGCTGTGTTCGGCAACGTGGGTACGATTATCGCTTTTCGGGTTGGCGCCGAAGATGCGGAATTACTTGAAAAAGAATTCGCGCCCGAATTTTTGGCCCAAGATATTGTGAATCTCGGTAAACGGCAGGTCTATCTGAAACTTATGGTTGACGGTGTCGCCTCGCATGCATTTTCGGCCAAAACGATGGATACGATTCCGGTGCTTGCGGTCAGCAACCGTGAACGGGTTATTGACGCTTCGCGCGCAACTTATGGTCGTCCGCGAGCAGATGTTGAAGAGGCGATAGTACAGTGGCGCACACCGGCTGTGATACCGGATATCCGGCCGCGTACACCACCCGTGCCAACCGATCAGCCATATCGCGGCAATACCGGTTCAACATCACGGCAACATGTGCCGATGCCGCGGATACCGGTCCCGCGGCGACCCGTAGCGTCACGCAGTTTACCACCGAACCGCTCAGTCACGCGACCGGTATCGCTAGCTGATGCCGTCAAAACCGGTCCTGTTGATTTTCGCGGCCGTAAACTTGAAGATCAAAAAACCGGGCCCGGCCGAGTTCAAGATGAAGTTATTTTACAGTCCGAAACAGAAAATACCGATGCCACTTCCTGAATACAAAACCTTATGCTAGGATGTGCGCGTTATGACAACATTCTACACGGGTAAAGGTGATGGTGGCACCAGTAAATTGGGTGAAAAGATACTGCCCAAAAATCATCCAATTTTTGAATTGTTGGGCACGCTTGACGAGTTAAATTCTTGGACCGGTTTTTGCCGGGTTGTGGCTTCAGAACCGGTGGCGCAATCGCTTATTCGTCTACAACAGGGTTTGTTCATAGCTCAGGCCGAAGCCGCGGCCGTGGGTATGGCTAAAACGCCGCAAGTGTTCATTCAAAACCAAACACCATTATTAGAGCAAGAGATTCAGCGCATCAATGAAATGATGCCTGATATTCGTTCATTTATAATTCCCGGTGGCGCCGAATGCGCCGCGCGACTCGATGTCGCCCGCACAATTGCGCGCCGTGTCGAGCGCGCCGCCGCAACCTGTGCCGAGATACTGACATTACGACCAGAATTGTTACAATATTTGAATCGCCTCTCCAGTATATATTTTGCTCTGGCGCGTTTGGTTAATTGGCAAGCGCAAGTCCGTGAAGAAAAACCTTCGTATCAGTAAGTCAGGGCGCAGGATATAACTGATAACAAAATTCATTATGGGTTCCTAGCTCAATGGTAGAGCAGCGGCCTTTTAAGCCGTTGGTTCCGGGTTCGAGTCCCGGGGAACCCACCAACAACGAACTAGACGGTTCAACGCGGTATTGGAATAAATCAGCTTATGTCTACTGCTAAAACAAAAATTGATAATGAAGTGGTATTCCATTTTCTCAAGCGCGATTTTGCGCCGGATATTACATTACTGACAGCTATAAAGGATGGGGAAACATCTCAATCTTTTTCTTTCTCGTCGAAGGGCGACGAATTCGTTATTCGAATTAATCCGGAAAAACATGGTTTTGAAAAAGACGAATATGCCTATAATCATTTCAACTCAAACAACATACCGATTCCAAAAACATTTCAAATAGGCCAGTTAAATGACACACTGCATTACTCTATAACTGCGAAAGCCGAAGGGAAAATTATCGATCAGTTTACAAAGGAAGAGATTCGCACGTTCATTCCTGAACTTATACATACTCTCGATTCAATACATAATTTCCCCATTGGCGATACGCAATTTGGTGATTGGGATATTGATGGGAAAGCATCGAAAGCAAGCTGGGAGAATTATCTCTTGAAAGACATTGAAGGGTTTGAGACATACGAGAATACAACACCCGAGAAAACATTGTTAGAAACAGACGTTGTGCAGAAAATTCTTACCCGCTTTAAACAACTGGTTGCGTATTGTCCAAATATCAGGCACTTAGTTCATGCGGATTACGGTTTTAATAATGTACTTGCGGACGGAAAGAAAATTACAGGGGTTATTGATTGGGACCTTTCTAAATATGGTGATTTTCTTTATGATGTTGCATGGCTTAGTTTTTGGGAAACATCAATAGAGTATGCCGATATTTTTCGCAAACATTATCAAGAGAAAGGGGTCGCTATCCCCAATTTTGATGAAAGAATTTTGTGCTATAAACTTCATTTAGGCCTAGGAGCTTTAAGTTTTTTCTCTGACTCCGAACAAGAAAAAAGCTATAAATGGGCGAGAGAAAGATTATTGGAATTACTATAATCAATAGAAAATATGGCTGAACACATACCACAAATTTCTGAAAAGCCGGAGCCGCAAGAGAACCCGGTCGAGCGTCAGCGCGAGCGTTGGCAGCAGATTCTAGAAAAACTGCGGCGCATCGAACCGTCTTTGGATATAAAACAAAAAGACGAGATAGCATCAAGAATATTCGGTAATTCAAT
>CAYHYQ010000002.1:0-4795 GCA_964360715.1 uncultured Candidatus Saccharibacteria bacterium | reverse complement strand
GGTTCGCCTGATTTTTTAATAAAACAAATGCCGGCAATAAAATCGCTTTACTCTTTTTTAATGGGAGCCGGTATGCCTGAGGAATACGTACCTCATTACGCAGTTACAGAAAAACGAGAAGATATCGAGCGGGATTTTCACAAATTTAACATAAGAAAAAAAACGCCAACGTTGGGATAAAGAAATAAACAAAACAGGCGAAAATATATTGGAAGATTTAGATAATTACTACGCTGAATTTTTAAAAACGCGTGAAGCAAAAGCGATTATACCTAAAGACAGTCGTTCCGACGGTGTGCGCATCGGTGAGCAATATATAGATAAGCTGGAGCGAGCCCTGGAAGGTAAATACTATGTTAAGCCGGTTTTGGATTATCTATATGCGCGCTTGTCGCAAGAATATAAAAATCCGAAATGGTCGCATGAGGAATCGTTTCGCCGTTTTATAAAAAAATCAACACCGACAGAAACAAATGTATTCGAAGCAGTTATTAAAAAAGATTTTTTTGATACAACAGATATGGAATTTTTACTGTTCTACCTTAGTCCGACCACAACGCCTCTTAATGGTCAACAAATACCAGAATTGAAGAAAAGCCGCTATAAAATGCTCGACATTGTCGCCGGCGTGGAGCACAGCGAATCGGTTAAAAGATTATCAAAAGAACTTACTGCCAGTGTCGGCCAGCGTTTCCCGGGCTGGCATTTAGTATGGGACGAAGAGAAAAAAGAATACAAATTCGCGCCGCCGGATGTAAAACCCGAGCAAAACAAAGCTCAAAAACCCGAAGCGGAGTTTGAATTTGCCTTATCAAAATTTAGATACCGAATTTTCGAATTACCCGATAAGATAGTAAAGGTTTTTAATTCAAAAAATGGAACATTTCTGTTAATGCATTTTAATTTACATCCTGACGATACAAATACAGCTAATATTCACTTAGCAGATCTGGCAAATAATAAAATAATACCGCTGGGGCTTGACTCGGCTGAAGCGGATACATTTATTATGACCGATCAGGGTTATGCGTATGTACAATATGAGAATGGAAAGTCAATATTACGTTTACCGAAAGAATCATTCACATTCGATGCAATATACACGCCGATTCTACACAGCGGCAACGTAATAGTTTTTGGCACGAATGAGGGTTTATATGAATACAACCTTGAATTTGGCGATCATCGGCGCTCAACTATGGATTATAAATATTTAGCAACGAACGGATTTATAAAAGATACGAGGGAGTTTTCGCAATCATTAGAGGACTTATTGGGTATCAATTCGATAACACAACATGAATTTATAGAAACAGACAGCGAGCTTATCTATATAGATTATTTTGTAATAAATGGCAAACGGAGTGTGATAAAAAAAGAAAAGTCATCAGACGGTTCTTTATCTAAGTTACCAGGGTTAGTTTTATCGCCGGAATATGATGATATAAAACTTTTAACAAAAGTTGGTAACGGTTACGCCTATGCGGCAATAAGCGATGAGTTTTGGTATGTTTATGTTAATGATAAAAAATTGCCGTGGAAGCTCGAAAATGTAATCAAAATAATTTCAGTAAATGGCAAAGTGTATTTTACAGGTATAAATACGTTTGGTGAACACGTATTATGTAGTGAGAAGAGTTTATTAAAGCATTTTTGGCCGGCAAAAAATCTGGATTTGCAAGCCGATGAGAATGGCATAATAGTATTAGTTGAAGAGAAAAATAAACAGATTTTATATACCTATAACCTCGACGGCTCACAAAGGGAAAAAAATAAAATAGGTGAAACTAATCTAAATTACGATGAAAAAAGAAAATTGAGGTTACTGAATGCGATTGTGTCATATGATAAAAATAAAGTGAGTGATTATATGGCCGTACATATGCAGTTTAATGATTCCACTCCTAAGCGCGAAATCCAGACCTCGCGCTCATTTATCGGGGCGGTTAACGAGGCTTTGAAAGGTGGTAAGAAAGCTCTGCTTGATACAATTGCCGCCAAACGTGAAGGCAAGCGCGAGGTGCAAATGCTAGCCGAATATTTATACCCGGAATTATTTTACGGCCGTCAGCGGCAAGGGCGAAAAAAAACAGGTCAACCGCGGCCGGGTGACTATCTTAGTTCTCTTTCACAGAGTCATTTTCTTGACAGTGATCCGACTGCTGAAACTCACGAAGTATTGCGCACGCGCGAACGTATACCTGAAATGATTGTCAGTGGTTTATACGGCAATTATGATAAAGCCACGGGAAGTTTTGAAAGCGCAAGCATTCCTATTCTTCCCGAACTTAATGAACCGGTTCGCGAACATACATTTACGTTACCCGCAATTCACGGCTTGGCAGAAATCAATCTACCATTTTTGCTTAATGCTGAAATTATACCCGAGCGTGTGCGCGGTATACGCGCCGACGGCAGTGAGATACCACTCACAATTGATAAATTACCGACGGGCGGCGCGAGAATTACAGTGCCGGCCGATATACAAAGCATCGTTTATTCCTTACGCCGGTCAGAATTACCGGTTATACCCACACAACTTTCCGTGCCAGGGTATGAACAGTTTCTACGTAAAACCGAACGGCGCTTCGGTAAACAACTTAGTGAAAAAATCGTACCATTACCTTCGGAATTAAAACTATTCGTGCAGTCAATTGAAAAACTATCACCGCCAGAAAAATTGATTGCCATTGAAAAAGAAGTGCGGCGTATCGGCTACTACGATTTTAAAAATGGTGAGGTTCAGCCGGAGAAACACGATATGAAACTCGATGAACTTTTTACATTCATGCAAGAACGCATGGCTGGTCTCAAACAACGTACACCGGAGTTAGCACAAGAATTAACGGGCAAATTGTATGCCGGAGTTTGCGCGGATTTCAATAAGCTTGTGCTGGCCATGATGCGTGATGCCGGCTTGGCCGGCGGTCTTGTTACAGGTTTTCGACCGGCATCCGAAATAGTCACTACGGGTGATGCGCATGGCACGGCCTTTGCTATTTGGCCGAGTGACAAAGATGATTATTTCAAGATTATCCAAATAGACGGTACCCCGGGCGGTGTAACCACGGCTGAACAGGAATTACTAAAATATATTCAGCGGCCGGCGCTTGAAGAACAAATCAAAATTTATAAAGAAAAAACCGAAAAGTTTTTGGCTGAAGCCACGGCGCGTATGATCGAAGTTGAAGAACTTATTGCCAATAATGATGTTGAACGTATTCGTTCGTTATCAAATGGTGAACTTGAGAATATCGTTAATACAATTTTGCGTTACGGTGTTAAAGAATCACACTTTGCTGTTATTCGCAGTATCCTC
This sequence comes from uncultured Candidatus Saccharibacteria bacterium, assembly GCA_964360715.1. GTDB lineage: Bacteria > Patescibacteriota > Minisyncoccia > 2-02-FULL-40-12 > IGHO2-01-FULL-4-A > CAYHYQ01. The sequence goes on along the minus strand of CAYHYQ010000002.1, from coordinate 1,476 downwards.
GATGCTTCACAATATTCGCAGTTAAACTTGCGCCAACTTAACCTTGCCGACTCGGCGCAAGTGGAAACATTCAAGAATTTTGTAACGAGCGAGATTGAACGTGAGCGCACACAAACCGGTGCCAGTGTGGCTCCCGCGGGCAACGAACTATATACGTTGATTGAAAGATACATTCAACGTAATGGTTCGGAATCATATGCCCAATTGGAGCAAATTTTTGATCTTATACGCCCGCAACTCGGTGATATTGAGGCACGCGCCTTTATGGCCACAGTGAAATATCTTGAAGCGAAACGAATAACGAAGTAATAACTGATACTCTAAAAACACTGTAAAATAAGGTCTTTTTTGTTGGAAAGTGAGAGTATATTGACATATAGCTCGTTATATAATATAATAGAAAGACGCTTAGCAGACCCTTCACAATCTAGTCACCACGCAAAACGGAGGTACGCATGACCTGACCAAGCCCATAGCGCCTACCGGAGAGGCGCCATAACATAAATACCGGCCGGCTTTTCAAGGGTGTGGCATACCGCCACGCAAATCTTGGAGCCGTAACCTTTGCTCACCACGTAGCCCCTAATGGGCACTGAGATATGGGGGTGTAGGAGCATGGTGTTGAAACTGCTTTAGTGTGCGCCTAACGCCGTGGGCGCGGTATAAGTAGGCGGCGGATATTGAGAAACGATCAGGGTCAGGCCCACGCGACGCGGCCACCCTGATCTGGTCTACGCTAAAATAATAAGAGGAGGATACGGGTTATGCCCAGGGGTCCCCCGAAGAAGTGTTTTTCTGGAGGATAACTCCTCCAGAATTAAAAAATGGCAGTAAAGAGTCGGCCGGCGGGCATGATGCATCTGGCACGTTGAAACGGCAAACGTGTTTTCCAGATGCCATCGCGCGTCCAATCTCGGACGAGTCCGCCGGCCGACTCTGTTTCACCTGCTGTGGGGTAGCCAAGTGGCAAGGCGCCTGGCCGTTAACCAGGATATCGGCGGTTCGAATCCGTCTCCCACAGCCAACACCCGCCAGGATGGCGAAACGGCAGACGCGGGGGACTTAAAATCCCTTGCCGCGAGGCGTGCGGGTTCGAGTCCCGCTCCTGGCATTCATCGGACCGACTGTGTCAGGGCTTCGCCCTCGGCCGGCGGTCTGTTTTCATAGCACATTAAGAAGGAGGTGAAACAAAATGGGACGCGTAATTATCTTGCGTGGCATTCAGGGTGCCGGAAAGAGCACCTACCAGAAGAAAAACTTTCCCGAAGCGGTGGTGTGTTCGGCCGACCACTACTTTGAGCGCGACGGGCCGTATCGTTTCGACCCGGCCAAGACCGGCGCGGCGCACGGTGCCTGTATGCGCCGGTTCGTGCGCCTGGTTCAGCAGGGCCGGGTGGCGGTGATCGTGGTGGACAACATGTCCCTGCGCGATACCGACATTGCGCCCTACGTGGCGGTGGCCGAGGCCTACGGCTA
>CAYHYQ010000001.1:2546-32159 GCA_964360715.1 uncultured Candidatus Saccharibacteria bacterium | reverse complement strand
TTAATTTTCAGCGTGTACGTAAATTTGGTCATTTTGCCGCCGCGGCCAAAAAAGGTGGTACAAAGCAGTTTGGGCTAAATGATGCTGACTTAATAACATTCCTAAAAAGCACCGATCCGTCAATGCGTGAAACCCAGAAACTACTGGCTAAAGAGAATACGCGCAAAATCAAGAACGGCAGTGATTTTCAAGAAATCAAAGCCAAATTCACAGATCCCCAAGAACGTAAGGAATTTGAAGAAGCTGCCGACAAATTCGATCCGACGCTTAATATCGAATCCGAGATGCGCACAAAGCACGGTGTCGCCGCCGGCACCGCGCTTTCAGGCGCTGCGAAAGCGGAGTTTGATACAAAATTACGCGAATATATGGCTAATGGCGATAATCTTGAAACAATGCGCAAAGCATCTGAACAATTCTGGAAAAATTCATCGGTACAGTTGGCGGCTTTGGATAAATTCACCGTTACCGAGCTGGAAGATCTTTCAAAGGGCGCCAAAGCCAGAGAGGCGTTACGTGATATTAAGAATGCCGCAGGGGTAATCGCACCATAATTCTATGCCTGAGACATCTACAAACACATCGTCTGTGCAAGCAAATCAAAGTATGCAGCTATATTTTAAATATAGTCCGGCTTATGCTGGCAGTATGGAATCGGTCGCTTGGTTAGAGTTTGACAGTATTTTTGAAGGCCTACCTTTGACATTGCAAGATATTTTGGTTTCCAAAAAAACTATCGTATTTTTTGATGAACTTGTAAAATCAAAGATTATAAATTCAAATCAGGGCACTACACTGGCGGCCATAGTGCGAGGTATCATTACCGGTACATTGTTTATCGGCGACTTAACAAAAATAATCGCCAACGAGTTACACATCCCTGAAGGCACTGCTCTAAATATAAGTAATACACTAATTAATTCTCTTTTCAAAAATGCCCTTGAGGATATTAAGCAAATACAATCAAAAACGGCCGCCCGGCGTGGTGATAAAGAACTTGTAACTTCCGTAACAAAACCCGTACCGGTTCATCAAGAATCCGCTTCGACACAACCAGTATTCGCGCCAGCCCCGCAACCGCCCAAACAAATTCAAACGTTCGCTAATATTGTTGATTTACGCCAAAAACCATGAGATACCAAGTGCCCCAATTCATTGATACCGAGTTAAAACTCATCGGCCCGTTTACATTGCGACAGTTTTTATACTTGGCCACAGGCGGCTCAATTATATTTATGTTAAACTTTGCTTTAAGCGGTATGTATTTTATAGCTGTTGCTCTGCCGATCGGCGTGCTCTTTGCGGCCTTGGCATTTGTAAAAATTGACGGCATTCCTTTGCCCAGATACATCGCTATTTCAATATCCTATCTTCTGAACAGTCGCAAATACAGATATAGCAATGCCACCGCCGAATCACAATTTCAACAATTTATCCCGACAGAAGATCAAGCGCAAACACCGGCTAGCGGTCCTAAAAAACAAGATACGGCGGCCGGCCAAGTGCTTGAAAAATTCGGTTCGTAATCTATATTCGCATGGCTGAAAAAAAAACAGGCGCTTCAACAAAAGATTTCGTGCAAATCGCTGACATTCGCGAGAGTGTTATTATTCTAAAAAACGGCACTCTGCGTTCGGTTGTCGAAGTCAGTTCCATAAATTTCGAGTTAAAATCATCAGATGAACAAGCCGGTCTGATTCAGGCGTTCCAGAGTTTCTTAAATTCCGTGGATTTTCCTTTGCAAATCGTTTTAAACTCGCGGCGTATTGATGTTCGGCCTTATCTTAAATCCCTTGAAGATTTACAGCAAAGCGCGGCCAGTGAATTATTGCGGATACAGATCGTTGAATATGGCAAATTCGTGAAGGGCCTGACTGATTTGGCAAACATTATGACTAAGAAATTCTTCATCTGTATCCCGTTTGCCGCGATAGAATCGGCCAATGCCGGCGAACGCGGTAAAGGCCTTCTCGACAGCTTCAAAGGACTCTTCGGCAGTAACCATAACGCGCCGGCCAACATTACCGATACCCAACTTGAAAGCTATAAGATACAGTTAAACCAGCGCGTTGACGTCATTAGCAGTGGTTTAAGCGGTATGGGTATTGATGTGCACCTGCTCAAAGGCGACGAACTGGCCAAAATTTTTTACAGTTATTATAACCCGGGACACGTCCTATAATCATGGCGGATCAAACTATTCCCTTACAGTCCTTGCCTGAGCAAAAAACACCGACAGGCGCGGCGATTTCATTCGATCCGACACTTACCGGCGCAACAACAGCTGGCGGCAAAATGACGGATGAAATGTTGGCGCCCGCGTCGGTGACCATACTGGCCAATCAACTCCAGATAAGCGATGTTTGCGTGCGCACATATTTCGTGGCAACTTACCCGCGCTATCTCAACACCGGTTGGTTCTCACCGATCATTAACATGGATAGCCCGATGGAGGTTTCCATGTATGTACATCCTCAAGACACAGCGACGATTTTGAAACAGTTACGCGATCGACTGGGTAAATTCGAGGCGCAGATTATGGAAGATCAATCGAAAGGCAAAGTGCGTGATCCGCAAATTGAAACGGCAGTGGGCGATATTGAAGGTTTACGCGACCGTTTACAGCAGGGCACTGAGCGTTTCTTCGAACTCGGCATTTATATAACCATCTATGGCAATTCGCCGAAAGATCTCGATGATCTCGAAAAAAAATTAAAGGGCGTGCTTGATTCGCAACTCGTCTACACCAAACCGGCGACATTCCGCATGAAAGAGGGCTTTTATTCGACTTTGCCCTTGAATACCGATGAATTAAACGTCCACACATCCTTAAATACCGAGCCGATTTCTTCCTTGTTTCCGTTTGTCTCATATAATCTGACGCGTGATAGCGGTATTTTGTACGGTATAAATCTGCATAACAATTCACTCATTCTCTTTGACCGCTTCAGTATGGAAAACGCGAATACGGTTATTTTCGCAAAATCCGGCGCCGGCAAAAGCTACACGATTAAACTCGAGGTTCTGCGTATGCTGATGTTTGGCATACAAGCATTCATCATTGATCCTGAAAATGAATATCGCTTTTTAGCCGATACGGTCGGTGGCTCGAATATCAAGGTTTCCATATCATCAGACAGTCATATCAATCCTTTTGATTTACCCCAGCCACGGCCCGATGAAAGTTTCGCCGATGTTCTGCGCTCGCATATTACCGCGCTCATGGGCTTAATGCGGCTCATGTTCGGTACGCTCTCGGCACAGGAAGAAGCCGTGCTTGATGAGGCCATTACGCAGACGTATGGCATTAAAGATATCACATACAATACCACTGCCGATCCCAAGACACTCAGTATTCCATTGTTGACTGACTTCCAAAACGTACTCGAAGGCATGACCGGCACCGAGACGCTGGTAATCCGTCTGCGCAAATATACCACCGGCACGTTTTCCGGTTTCTTGAACAACCCTACCAATGTCGTGCTTGATAATCAGCTTGTCGTTTTCAGTATTCGCGACATGGAAGATGAGTTGCGACCGATTGCCATGTATCTTGTGCTCAATTTTATCTGGACGCAAGTGCGCACTCAGCTCAAAAAACGCACTTTGGTAGTGGACGAGGCCTGGCTGATCATGAAATACGAAGCCGGCGCCTCGTTCTTATTCAGCATCGCCAAACGCTGTCGCAAATATTTCCTGGGCCTGACGACCATCTCACAAGATGTAAACGATTTTATGGCTTCGCCCTACGGTAAACCGATTGTCACCAACAGTTCGATTCAGATATTGCTTAAGCAATCGTCAGCGGCGATTGATCTTGTTAAACAAACATTTAACCTCACCGATGCCGAAAAATACTTCCTGCTGGAAGCGCGCGTCGGCCACGGCCTGTTCTTTGCCGGCACTAGCCATGTGGCCATGCGCGTCTTGGCATCGTACGCTGAAGATCAAGTCATCACCTCTGACCCGCGCCAGCTACTCGAAATTGAGCAAGCCAAAAAAGAAATTGCCAATGCCGCCGCCCAATAGTATCTCTTGAATAATGAGTTCTGCTACAAACAATAACTCCGAGTCAAATAAACCTGAGTTGGAAAGAGATACACCGTCTTCCACTGAAACTAATGACTCGAATAACCCACTCGGGGTTCGACCGGAGACAGAGGGCGCGCGTGAGCGCTATCGAGATTATGATTTTCTCAAAGAGCTTGAGCAGGATCGGGTTACAAACCCTCAAGCGGCGTCAACTTCTGATACGTCGGCTGGTGACGGGGGACGTGTCCCAAATAAACCATGGAGCGCGGAAGAGACCGCTAACGAACCCCGGAGCTCGAAACCGGCGCCAGCGCCCGAGATGCAACAGGATTCACCGACGAACGCGCTGGATAAGTTTTTAGCTCGACGTAAACAACCCACTGAAGAAGATGGTGATAAAGCTGCAAAACTTATCCGCACACCTTCAACGATTAAGTTTTTCATTTTATTTTTTATAGCCGGCGTTGCCGATTTAATAGCTCTTATCCTGGATTTATTTGCTCTAGTGCCGGTCACGGAGGTTATTAATGTGATAATGAATATTCTATGGCTCTTTTGCGGCATCAGCACACTCATCCATATCATCCGCATGGAATTCGCCTATCGTAAGATACAAAAAACAATTGAATTTGTTCAACAGGAGACCCAGCGCTATGCCACGCTATATGAGACATACACGGGCCAAAAAATTAAAAAGTTGTTCGTTTCAAAACTAGCCCATAATGCCTTTGGTATGATTAAAAAATTTATTGTGGGCTGGATAATCGGTTTTTTGGCCAATCTACTGTCTTTGCCCGCGAACTTATTCGAGGCCAGTGTACTTTACAGGCGTGAGTGGGAAGTTTATCATAAAATGATGGAGTTGAAGAGCGAATACCTGGCCGCACGTAAAGAAGAAGGGCGCATAAAACAAGCAGCAATACAAGCCGTTATAAGTTTTGAAGAGCAACAAGTATTGGCCGCCGAATCAGGCCAAGCCAGTACATAACGCAATGCCAATATTTAAGAAAGTTGGAATCGTGACACTGTTTGTCGCCGCCGGTCTCGGCGCCTTTTTGCTTGGTCAACGTGTTATAGCGGGCATGAGCTCGACATCACAAACCGCTCAGATACAAAATACATTGACGGATCGTTTTAATCCTAAAACCGAAAAATATGTTATACCCGACACGCCGATACAGCTCACCAACGATGAAGCTCGGAGTCCGATTATGACGAGTGATAACAACTTCATGTATTACTACTATCCGCTACGCGGTGAAATTCGCAAAATATCCTTAAGCGATGCACGCCATCCGGCAAGCTCATTGGTAGCCAAGATTGATATCGGTGCCCAAAATTTATCATGGTCGCGTGATCAAAGCGCAGTTATCGCAAACTACACAAAGGGCTCAGTATACTACAATCTCGCGCGCAACACTTCAAAACGCTATGATCCTGACGTTATAAATCCCGTGTTTGCCCGGACGAGTGATTTTATCGCCTATGAACAATACGATGCGAAACAAAACATTGGTTCAATCAATATTGCTGATCCGCTACTTAACGCGAGCAAGCAAATCATGGCAACACGTTCTAATAAATGGCGGATAGCTTGGGATGGTGGTATATATATAACACTTATTCATAAAGTAGCGGGTAGTGTCGCGCTGTATTCTCTATATTCTTTGGACACGGAAACAAAAAGATTTATCAAAGACCTTGATCGTATTGAGAACCTTGAGATGCTTTGGTCGCCGGATAATTCAAGCGCGCTAATCTCAAGTACCGAAAGTGGCCAGGATACACTCTCGGTTATTTATACTGCTAATGACGTCATTACAAACCTACATCTAAAAACGAAATCTTCGAAATGTGGCTGGAGCGCCGATAGTACGTTGATATATTGCGGTGTGACCCAAACATCCGGTACCGATTCCCTAATACGTATGCGTTTGGCAGATCAAAGTGTAACGATTCTTTATCAAGCGCAAAACACGCAGAGAATTGATATGCGCTCGCTATTCGTTAAAAATCTCGGCGATTTGCTTGTATTCACAAACGCCGTCAATGGAAAATTGTATTCATTCGCAATTACTCAACCGGAGTAGTTATATTTTCCGTAAAACGCGTCGCGACCACAATATCACTTTTCTGTAAACCGCCCATACCCAAGAGTAACGGGAAATATAGCCCGGCACAGAGCGTACCCAACGCCAAATTATCGCGAAAGACATACATAAGCAGCGCTGTAATAACGCCCGCGCTTGCTGGCGCCCAAATACTCTTAGATGTAAACCATCCCGGTGGTATTTTTTTAATTATAAAAACAAACATGGCCGTAGTAACAAACAATTCGGTTATAACCGTCATCCACGATGCCGCCAAATAGCCGTAACGCGGCATAAATAAAAGATTTCCGGTCACGTTCAGCACCGCGCCCCAGCCGTAGATCCAGAGCGTGTGGCACTGTAGATTAAGCGCAATAATAGTGGTGCCGCCAAGATTGCCGAAAAATATAAGGAATATGGCAAGGGCCAATATACGCAGACTGGTGCCCGCAACTTCATAACCCGCGCCTGCGATAAAATGCACGATACGTGGCGCCATAATGGCAACGTAGAATGTTATCGGAATCGCGCTTAAACACAATACGCGCCAGCAACGCGCGAAGATATTACGAAAAGCCAATGCGTCACGCGATGCGGTTCGCGCAAATTCAGGTAATACGAGACCGATATATAAAGCCGGTACGTATATGGCAAGCTCAAGTACTTTATACGCCAATGAATAAAAGCCGACTTCAGCGGGTGTTCGATATAATGAGAGCAGAACTGCATCCAATTTAAAATATATGAGAATAAATACCAACGATGCGGCTATCGGAAAAGCGTCGCGCAATACATTGCGTAGCGCGGATAAATCTATTGTTAAGTGCGGTTGTACAAAACGTCGCGTGCCATATAACAAAGCACCAAAACGAATGATCTCCGAAATGACAACAATCAACGCTATTGATGCGGGACTCGCGCTAGTTGTGCGAATCAATAAGAACACGGCCAAGGCCTGTAAAGTGCGTGAACCAATGTCTATGCCTGCGACGAGATGCAGATGCCGATAACGCTGAAGGATACCGACGAACATTTGATTAATTGAGCCGCTGAGCGCGTAGATACTCGCGATGCCGATAACTATTTTAATGTGCGCGGCATAATGAAAGAAAGGCAGAATACTGAAACCGATAATTATAGCGGCGCTGATAAGTAGTAATCTTAACAACAATAATGTGCCCACAAACGTATTCTCATCCGCATTCTGTTCGATAGTACCCCGAACCAACAACGTCATCAGACCCATATCCGCAAGCGTCATAATCACATAGACATAAGCAAAAGCTGTATTGTAAATACAAACGCGTTCGGGCCTAACGCGCGCGTCATTATACCGATAATAAAAACACTTAAAAAACCGACAATGAGCCGGGAAAGTGTCGCGCTAACAACATTAAATGAGATTGAGAACACTAGCGTGCGACCGGTTTAACGACAACGCGGCGATGTGGTTCATTGCCAACGCTTTCAGTTTTAATTGTCGTATATGCGGCCAGTTCCATGTGCACTATACGGCGTTCATAGGGTAGCATCGGTGTCAAAGATTCAGAGATGCCGCTCGCGGCAACACGTTGCGCTGTTTGACAAGCAAGTTCAATAACACGCCCTGTCTGTTGGTGGCGATAGCTATTTATATCCAAAACAAAAAAATCTTCCGACCGTATTTTTTTGGCAAATTTTTGAAAAGCCATTGCACGTACAATATGTTCAATAGCTTGGAGTGTTTGCCCGCTTGTCCCTATGAGTGTTGTTGGATTGCTTGGTGATTCAACAGCCACAATTGAAATGTGACGCCCAGTGTATCCACCTTGAAGCCAGCGTGCGGTAACGGGAAAACCAAGCATTTCTATTATCTCACGTGTTGCCGAAACAACTTGATTGGTATAATCCAAGTTCATGGTAATTTGGTCGCTGGCGCTGTTGCATAGCGACGATATATAAAATGCTGTTCAAATATCGAGAACAATGTCGTTACTACCCAATATAAAGTAATGCCGGCCGGCAGACGCCAAGAAATCAGGAGGATCATGAACGGCAAAAAATACATCATCTGCGAACTCATGCGCTGAGCCGGTGAATTTTTATCAGCCGTACCGGCCTTCTGTTGCATGGTTAATGAATTACGAGCTTGTATAAACTGCAATGCGGCGGCGATAATAGCTAAAATAATGGCGGGCTTCGTAAGGTCAACAAGGCCAAGCGTCAGGGGATTGATTACAGCCGGATGAGGCACAAAGGAATATAAGAGTGGTGTTATATGCTCAATTGAGCCGAAGACAACCGTCAATGACTTATAAAGCGCAATCAGGACCGGAAATTGAATGAGTAGCGGCAAGCAACCACTGAGCGGATTTACATTATGTTCACGATACAAACTCATCGTGGCCGTGCCTAAGGCCTCTCGATTATCTTTATGTTTTTCTTGAAGTTCTTTAAGTTTTGGCTGTACTTTAGCCAATGATTGCTGAGAAACAATAGTTTTAATTGAAAGCGGTATAAAGATAACTCTGATGCAAATTGTTAAGATAACAATAGCAATACCAAAATCATGCCCTGGAATATAGGCATACAAAAAAACGAGCACGTTAACGAGGGGATTGAGCAGTATTGTATTAAATATGTTGCTAATCATGGGACAAGATCAACACCACTGCGCCACAGTGGATTACAACGCAAAAAACGAAATAATGCAAGCCGACTGCCACGCAAAGCGCCATGTCGCTGTATAGCTTCATGAGCATAGTGCGAACATGATGGGTAGTAACGACAGCCACCAGGTATGGTATGTAGTATTGGTGAGAATATCGCCTGATATACCCGTATAAAGAAATAGATAATTTGCCGGATCATTGTTTAATGCGGCTAATGAGCGTTAGAAATGATTCTTTCAAATTTTTTATGTCAACCGCTGTGGGTTTAGCGGTTACAACGAGTAGTATATCAAAGCCCCCAATTGAAACTAGGGCTGGCGCCAGTATATGTATGAATTGCCGACGCAAGCGATTTCTTCTAACCGCAGTTGAAATAACCCGTGCGGGTATCAGAATAGTCGCCCGCGCGTGATTTTTTATTGATAACCTAAATCGAACAAAGAAAAAACCGCATACAATGGTCTTTCCTTTTTGAAAAACGCGATCAATATCAACCTTATTTTTTAAACGCGCCTTTTGGGGAAGCGCCATAATATATACGGTTATTTAACTATCGCATGACGACCTTTTGCGCGGCGACGGCTTAAAACCGTACGGCCGTTTTTTGTTTGCGTGCGAGCTCTGAACCCGTGTTTACGCTTCTTTTTTATTTTACTTGGGCGGTATAGTGTCGTCTTCATAAAAAGATTCTATCATGACAGTGACGGTCAGTCAAAATACTTGTTGGATTAGTCCACTCCTTGTGAACATATTGTCAACGCGTGTTGATTTGTTTACAATTCGACCATTCTCTATACTAAGCGCGTATGAACAACGAAGAACTCTGGAAAGCCGTCCTTACAGAAATGGAGCTCTCGCTCTCGCGTGCTAATTTTATTACCTGGTTTAAAGGTACGTGTCTCGTTTCACAGAACAATGGCGCTGTTATCGTAAGCGTACCTAATGGTTTTATTAAAGAGTGGTTGGAAAATAAGTATAACCGCACAATTTTGCAAATTATTCGCAAATTCAACGGTGATATAAAAGAGATTAAATATGCTATTGGTAATGTGCGCGCCGTGGCCGCTATCCAAAAAAAGGATTTGTCCGGTTTTGCGTCCGATAAACCGGCTGATGATAGCGCGGATAGCGATGTTAATAAAGTAACGAATCTTAATCGGCGCTATACATTTGATTCGTTTGTCGTAGGCACCACAAATGAGTTGGCGCACGCGGCCAGTATCGCCGTTACAAAAAATCTTGGCAGAACTTATAATCCGTTGTTTATCTATGGTGGTGTTGGTTTAGGTAAAACACACCTTCTACAGGCCACGGGAAATAGCATCGCGAACTCATCACCCGAAAAAAAAGTTTTATATATCTCCGCGGAGCGCCTAACGACAAACATTATTGAATCTATAAAGAATAAGACGACGGAAGATCTAAAACAGCGTTACGCGAAACTTGATTTGCTTATTGTTGATGATATCCAATATATCGCCGGTAAAGAGGCAACGCAGTATATCTTCTTTAGCACTTTTAATGAATTATATAGTCGTAATCGGCAAATTATTCTCTCGTCAGATCGTCCGCCCAGCACGATCTCCGCGCTTGAAGAACGTCTCCGCTCACGGTTTGAAGGTGGCATGATCGCTGATATCCAAGTACCCGATTATGAAACGCGGTTGGCTATTTTGCGCGTTAAGATGAAGGAGAAAAATTTTGAACTTGATAACGAGTCACTTTTATATATCGCCACTAATATCCAAAAAAATATACGCGAGCTCGAAGGCGCATTAAATCGTATTATTGCCTTTAGCCAGATTTATAATAAAGTTCCTAATTTTAAAGAAGTAAAACAACTATTAACGGCTTATTTAAATACACCCTATCGAAAACCGACATCACAACTTGTCATGAAATCCGTAGCCGATTTCTATAAAATCCCCTTCTCTGATCTTATTAAACGCAGTCGGCGCAAGGAAGTTGTGCGTCCGCGACAAATAGCGATGTTTCTTTTGCGCGAGGAGGTTAAATACTCATTCCCGGAGATAGGTTTTAAACTTGGGGGCCGTGATCACTCGACTGTTATCCATGCGTGTACAAAGATAAGAGAAGAGGAGGAGAATAATGAAGCGACAAAACAAGAATTAAATTTAATTAAAGAACGTATTTACCAATCTTTTGAAACCTTATAAATTTGTGTATAAGATGAGTATAAAATATAGATATGTTATGTATAAATAATTGATTAGTAAGATATATATTATATGATATGAAACTTATCCAAATTTATATGACGTATATCCATATTTTATCAACAGAGTTATATATGAAAAATAAAAAGTGTTTACTAGTTAATTATTATTTATATAACCCTTATCAACACTATTATTAGTATTATTAATTTATAAGTAATGGATATAATAATAAACAAAAAACGGTTAATGAACGCGTTACGTGCTACTGAACGCATTGTTTCTAAGAATACATCTTTACCAATTCTTAAAACTATTTTATTACGCGCAAAACAAAATGAATTACAAATAAACGCGACTAATCTTGAATTAGGTGTGCGCTGTATTATTCCTATAAAAATAGATACTGAAGGTGAGATAGCGGTTCCCGCGAAGTTATTATCAGATTTTTTGTCAACTATTGATGATGAAAAAATTAATTTAAAAGTTATAAAACAAACCCTTATTATTTCCTCGGAAACATTTAAAACAAGTATTTTAGGTATGTTGACTGATGAATTTCCAATATTACCAATAAATCAAACTTCAGAAGCGCTTACATTACCCATATCCTTAATTAAAGAATTATTTATCAGTGTTATAGATGCTACCGCTCTAACTGAAACACGTCCCGAATTAAATGGTGTTTATTTTAAAATTACCCCGACAACCATAGAATTAGCGGCGACGGATAGTTTTAGATTAGCTGAAAAAATAATACCTAATAAAAACAGCATTACAAAAGCAATTATTATACCACGCAACACTGTATTGGAATTAATTCGTATTACGGACAACATTGAAGGTGATTGTGTTATAACAAGCGAGCAAAACCAAATATTTATAACAACACCCGAAGTCCAATTAATATCCAGGGTTATAGATGCTCAATATCCTGATTATAAAAGGGTTATTCCTAATAATTCATTAGCATCTGTTATTATTAAAAAACAAGATCTCGAAAAAAACATACGCATGGCCAGTATCTTCTCTTCAAGTATCGCCGACCTCCTTATTAAGGTAGTAAAAAATATTATAACAATTACGGCTCACAATACCGATCGTGGTGAAATAGTGTCACATGTGCCTTGTGTGACACAAGGCAACCCTTTTGAATTATCAGTGAATTATCATTATATTCTTGATGGTTTAAAAGCCATCACAACTGAGATGGTCAATATTCACTTTACAGGCCAAGGAAGCCCCTTGGTTATCAAACCGGAAGGGAAAAATGATTATACATATCTCATTATGCCCCTGCGCGGTACTACATAATTGTGGATTCTCTTCAAAAAACATTTCAAAAAAAGGCGCTAAGCATAAAAATCCAGCAAGGTGATTCAAATAAAATAGAGAAAATATTTTTAGCGGCGTGTGTCGTTAATAATCCATTATTTCCGCTTACGGCAATTAAAAAAATCATCTATAAAAATAAAACTATTTTTATATCAGTAAATTCAAAAGCGGTAGCTAGCGAATTATATATTATACGCGAAACACTGATACACTCGCTGTCGAAAGAAGGTTTTACGGTGTCGGCGTTGGTGATATTATAATCGCGTCAGGCAATATCGGAGTTTGTCCAAAAGTGCTATTAACCCAATTCTGAACCGCGGTCTCCCAATTTTTAAATTGAGGATCCATGTAGGGATTATCCGGTCGTGAACCGGCTGGGTTATCACGATTAATATAATACAAAGTTGAGTGAATACCCTCCGGGCCGATATATTCACCGTTAAGCATTATTTTTCCGGTTTCTATGGGGTTTGGTTTAGTAAATAAAGCAACTGGTGTTCCACGAAAAGCTTGGGTCATAAATTCATGCCACATCGGTCCGGCCGCCGAGACACCGGCGCCTTGGCGTGTCATTGAAGTGTTATCGTTATTACCAGTCCAGACACCGGTTACGAGTGTCGGCGTATAGCCCACAAGCCACCCGTCTCGATTCTCCTGCGTTGTACCGGTCTTTGCGGCCACTGGGCGGTCTGGAAAATAAAGAGGGCTTGTGTAGCCAAATACAGGCCCACGCGTATTGTTGTCTGACAGAATATCATTAAGGATTCGCGCAACACCGGAATTCATTACCGTTTGTTCTGTGTGTTGGCGTTCTTCAAGGATAACACCGTTGCGACCAACAATTTTTTGTACAATGCCGGTTGGCACACGCACGCCGTCATTCGCGAAAACGCCGTAAGCACTTACCATATCAAGTAAACGCACTTCACCGCCACCGAGTACAAGGGATAATCCCAAACGTGAGCGATCATTTAGAGTTGTGATTCCCAGTGCATGTGCCGTCTCAATTGTGTCATCAATACCCGCAAGATAGAGTGTTTGCACGGACGGTACATTTAGTGACTGGGCTAATGATTGGCGCATGGTAACCGGACCACGGAAGCGCCCATCATAATTACCGGGATGGTAACATTTTTCGTTACGATACGCTGTTTGCGTCGTTGCGGGGTCGCAGTTCGGATTAAACTCAGTTGGAAGGTCGAATAATATCGTTGAATCAGTGAATCCCCGGCTAAAAGCCGTGGCATACGCAAAGGGTTTAAACGAAGAGCCCGGTTGGCGAAAACCCGTGGCCACATTGAAATTACCCTCATGCTCAACATCAAAATAATCACGTGAACCAACAAGCGCTTTTACAGAGCCGTCACGCGGATCAAGGGTAACCAATGCCGCGTTGGTTGCTTTATAACGCTCGGCATTTATCTTGCCATATTTGGTTACAACTGCTTCAGCGAGGGCTTGTAACTTCGCATCGAGCGTGGTTGTTACGGTTAGACCACCATTTTCAATCATATCTTTGCCGTATTTTTCCTCGAGATACGAACGCACCATAATCACAAAATGAGGCGCAATAATGGCATCACGGATCGGTCTCGCTACAAGCTCTTCTTTGGAGGATTTAAGATATTCATCCTCATCAATCATACCAAGAGTTTTCATGCGACTGAGGACGGAATTACGACGTGCCAAGAGTTGATCAACATGATTGCCATAGGGTGAATAATACGTCGGTGCCTTGGGCATACTGGCAAGCGTGGCCGCTTCAGCAAGGGTCAATCCTTTTGTATTTTTGCCAAAATATGTCTGGCTTGCCGCTTCAATGCCATATGTGTTGGAACCGTAGGGGATCTGGTTTAAATACATCCAGAAGATATAATCCTTGGAAAAATTACGCTCAACCTGGATTGAGAGAACTATCTCTTTTACTTTACGCGCTAAAGTTTTTTCATCGCCTAATAAAGATTTTTTGATTAACTGTTGTGTAATCGTGGAACCGCCCTGGGAGGCACTTAAACTCGTAACATCTTTATAGAAAGCCCGCAGAATACCTCGAATATCAATGCCTTTATGTTTATAAAAATCATTATCTTCCGCCGCGAGTGTCGCGTTTTTTATAGAGCTAGGGATATCTTCCCAGGGTATAATGGTGCGTTTTTCTTCACCGTGAATATCATAAAGCAATACAGTACCGGTGCTGTCATAAATTTTTGTTGATTCACTGATGCGTCTGGCCGAAAGTATAGAGGGGTCGGGAATTTGACTGGCATAGTATAAAAATACAAGAATACCAATCACGAGTCCAACAATACAGGCGCTAAAAAGGCCGAGTAATATATTTTTATAACGTTTAGTTGCGTGGCGTGCCGCCTTTTGAGCCATAGTTTGAGTATTGTGCCATAAAATGGCTTATCACACAATATTGGCCAGATACGAATAAAAGAGTATATTTTAGGAAACTTACGATTAATACAATGCCTATAATTACTGATAAAAATGTAATAAAAGAAATATTCGACAGAGGTGTGGTCTCTGAGGTTTTGCCATCACGCGATGAGCTCATGAACAAATTAATGTCAGGTGAAAAATTAAAGATTTATATTGGCGCAGACCCCACATCAAATGCACTTCATCTAAGTCATGCCAAAAATTACATGTTTTTAGAGGAGTTGCGCCAACTTGGTCACGAAGTAATTATTCTAGTCGGTGATTTTACTGCGCAGATAGGTGATCCGACTGGCAAAAGCACCACGCGTAAACAATTAAACGAAGAAGATGTTAAAAAGAATGTTGAAGATTGGCTTACGCAAATAAAACCATTAATGGATTTTTCTGATAAACAAAATCCACCCCGGATTGTTTATAATGGCACGTGGCTTTCTAAATTGTCTTTTAAAGATGTCGTTTCTCTTGCATCAAACTTTACCGTCCAACAGATGATGGAGCGCGATATGTTTGAAAAACGTTGGAATAGCAGTATCCCAATATACCTTCACGAATTCTTATATCCCTTAATGCAGGGGTATGACAGTGTTGCACTAGATGTAGATATCGAACTCTGTGGTACAGATCAAATCTTCAATGCTTTGGCAGGTAGATTGTTATTGAAACGATTACACAATAAAGATAAGTTTGTAGTGGCAGTCAATCTAATGGAGAATCCGAAAACAGGAGCGCTGATGTCTAAAAGTTTAGGTACGGGAGTATTCCTGTCATCACCGCCCAATGAAATGTACGGCGCTATTATGGCACAGCCGGATGAGATGATTGATGTCTTGTTTATAAATTGCACACGGATACCGCTTAATGAGAAAGACACGATTAACGCTTTGGGGCCGCGGATGGCGAAGGCCATGGTTGCTTTTGAAATTGTAAAAAAGTTTTATGGCGAAGATGCGGCTCATACAGCCGAGCAGGTTTTTATAGAAACTTTTCAAAAAGGAGCTATCCCAGAAGACGTAATCACAATAGATCTTTCGGGAGCACCCATAGTTGATAAACTCATAGAGGTTGGCGTAGTGACTTCCAAGACAGAATGGCGGCGACTAATAGAAGAAGGAGCTGTGCATACCGATCAAGGTATTAGGGTTACTAATGTTGGTTTTATGCCCAGCACTACAGTAACTTTAAAAATAGGTAAACGAAGATTCGTTCGTGTGGTCGTTTAAATTAATAAAACTGCGCCGCGGAGCGCAGTTTTATGATGGTTATTCTAGCGAGTTAGCTAGCGTATCCTCGGTACCGTAGAGTGTCTCTTCTTTTTCTTCACCCTCTTCTGTCTCATCCTTGTCATCGTCATCATCTTCTTCATCCTCGTCTATCTCTTCTTCTGCAACCTCATCCTCTTTGTCGGCATACTTATGTTTCTTATCCTCTGCATCTTCATTGGCGTCTTCAATTTCTTTTATAAAAAACATGTTGCTATATTCGTCTAACATTCTACAGATCCGTGGCTGTAAGCTCTGGTTCCAAACGGCAGCCAGAGCGTCATAGATACGGAGTACTAATTTTTAATTACTCAACTATAGTATTGGCTGAACAAATTGCAATAGCCAACGCATCGGCGGCATCATCCGGTTTCGGGATTTCTTTTAAAGAAAGGATTAATTTTACCATGGCTTGCACTTGTTGTTTGCCGGCGGCGCCAGAGGCGCTGACGGCACGTTTGACCTGCGGCGGTGTAAATTGGGAAATCGGAATACCATACTGCGCCGCCAATGCGATTAGTACGCCACGCACTTCGCTGACACCCATGGCAGTCGAAACATTTCTACTGAAAAATAACTGTTCCAAACCAATATGCTCGGGTTTATATTTTTTGATTATTTTCGTAAAGAAATCCTGAATTAAAGGCAATCGTTCATAAGCATCAATGCGCGGCGGGGTAACGCAGGTACCATAAGTAACCGCCCGATAACCATTGCGAAGAGTTTCGATGATGCCATACCCTATTAACGATGTGCCGGGATCAATACCAAGAATTATCATAAATAATTATTTAGGGGACGCCATGTTTGTAAATACGGCCTCAATATCAGCATGGTCTTCAAGATCGGTTCGCAATTTAGTAATGGCGACACATGCTACTGGATTTACACTCAAATATTTTCGGGCGATGTATTCGACTGCCGCCGAAGCAAGGGTAAAGCCGTATGTGCGCAATGCTCCTTGTAAAGCATGTAAACTTTCCGGCGCGCCGGTTACCGTAATACCTTCCGGTTCAACAGTAATATCAATGGCACCAACTTCAATCAGAAACAGTTGTTGGTCGTCGTTTAATGGGGCGCCATTTGCGGCGACAACGGCGAGGCGATCAAAAAGCCAATTCAAGGAGCCCTCAACCGCAAGTTTAGCTCTGTGTTTTGCTAAGATCATGCGCACTTCATTGAATGTTCGGTTGTTGTTATCCGTGATCGCTTCAATAACGAGAGCGACACCTTCCGGACCCAGCGCTTGATACACAACACTGCGCAATTCCGTCGCGGTCACATCTTGGCCGCGCTGGATAGCACGTTCGATGTTGTCTTTGGGCATATTAACCGCCCGGGCGCGTTCAATCATACCCGCAAGGGTTGGATTACTATCTGGATCAGCGCCCTTTTTGGCCGCAATCGCAATCAGCTTACCCATCTTGCTAAAAAGCTGCCCTTTCTTGGCATCCGCCGCCCCCTTTTGGTGTTTTATCTGACTCCAGCGGCTATGGCCTGACATAATTTAATACATTAAGGGCATCACCTCTGCGTTTTTGGTGTTGTAAATACGGCAATATGGCAATAATTAATTTTTTTAATGAATCTCTCGTATACATAAAATATCCATATACATCTCGATTTGAACGAATTCCGTTGTTATAAGAGCCAGCCTTACGAACTAGGTAGGGCGGATTACTGTGAATCTCTAGCTTGCGTATGTTTTCATGAATACTAAATAAGATATTTTTGTCGTTACTCTTGATCGAGAATACGGGGCTCCTGTCCGCATTGATGCAGAAAGTTCCTTCCGCATCAATGTATCCTCCCAAAAATGACATGAAGTAGCTTCTTTTACTCTGAATCCATACTTCTACACGATCTTCTTTTTTCAAAAGGAAGTCAAACGAAGAATTCACATAACATCTCGATGCGATTGCGCCATTTTTGTCCCGTGGGTATACGGCAACGTATCCGTAGGGTTTCATTAATTTAGCAAAAAGCCGAATCTGTTCGTCTTTGGTCTTATTACTACTGATTCGCGTTGTTGGACTATCAGGGTGTGTTTTGCTGACATGGAGATCGCCAAGACGAAATCCAATTAGATACGCTTTTTCCTTTAAATTTCCGCTAAAATCTCTGCGTTCGTATCCGCAAATAACGATGAGGTTGGTGTGAATTTATATTGATTTACTGCGCCGCAATGATCTCTATTTGAAATTGTTCGGTAGCGGATTGATCTTCAAGCGCGCAGGTTGCTTTAATTGTTGCAAGGCCAAGCTTTGTTGCGGAGCCGACTTTCCATGCCCATGTAGTTGCTCCTTCGGCATCCACAGTGTTCATAATTGGTTTGTTATTTGTGCTATCCCAGATTCCTGCCGATTTTGATTGATTTCCAGTTAGAGGTAGATATACTTCAATAAAGCATGAGGCATTTGGTAATGAGCGAACTGTTATAGTGTACGTTGATCCTCGTGCAAACTTGCTTGCGGACGTAAAAGTTTCAATTATCAATGGGGATGAATTGGCGGTAGGGGTTATAGTTACTACTGGTGTTGGCGTCTCGCTTGGTGGCGGTAATGTGATAGTCGGTGTTGGCGTTCTTGAAGTTGTAGGCGTTAATTTGATTATTGTCGGCGTGGGACTGCTGGTGGGTATTGGAGTTGGTGATGCGGCTATTATGACAGGCGATGTTAATGAAGGTGTTGATGTAGAAATGCTAATCTTGGGTGTTAAGACAGATAATGCTTGAGAGGGCGCAATAGTACCTGCCGGTGTAAGAGTGATACTAGCCGTTGGAGGTACAAAAATCGCCGCAGTTTCAAATACGGCCACCGGTGTTTTATGTGCAAACCATAAAACACCGAGAGCAATAATACCTGTACTTGTGACTGTCAGGAGTGTTCGTACAGCGCTCGTTATTGTCATGCCTGTTTATATACCGCCAGAACCAAGGCCGTGCGGCTCCTGGTTATTTTGATGTTGTTGAGTGTACTCACTGGCGCTACGCATAATGATGTCTTTGACGGAATAGGCGGCCGGTATTTTTTGAAATATAAAACGGCCACCTTCCGAGGCGGTCTCAATTTCGACGTCGCCAAAATTAAACATTGTGGCGATTACACCGGTAACCGCGGCGGACGTATTTTGAACTTTACCAAGCGAAAGTTCAGCGGCGATATGGTTAAAGAAACCATGTTGTTCACTTGTCACGATACGATGATCAGTCACGACCCAGACATTCAAGAGATACATGGTGACGGCATATGCCAACGAGTACCACCAGATAAGCACGTATATCATAACCACGAGCGCGTAGAGAGATGTTAAACCCGTGCGAGCTATATATGATCGCGCAAAAATGTATACCAATGCCGGCAAGAGCAAGAGTAAGCTGTGAGCAATAATAGTTGACGCCAAGATATACCAATGCCGGCGCAGAACTAAGATCACACGCTCGCCTGGGCGTTGACCGGTAAACGTATTTTTTGTGCGGGTGATGATATCGAGCATGTTAGCGGAAGGGTTGTTGGCTCGTAGAATACCATTGCTGTAACAACTGTTTAGCATCTGAGACGTCAACGAATGCATACGCGCTAACCAGCATGAATAAAAGTAGAACAGAACCGATAAAGTAGGCGAGAGCTACAATTTTGGGTGGTACACCGATGCCGAAACGTATCAGGTGATAAAGAACCATAAAAGAGCCGATGCTATAAAGGCACAGAAAAAACAGAAAAAGCACAATGCTAAAATTTATATGATTATAGAGTGTGGTGAATATTGTCATAATTATATAAGTCGTGACTGTGCAGGATTTATGACGCCGATATGCGCACGACCGCTATCTGTAATTATCCTGCCCTTTGCTGAACGCGTCAAGAAACCGAGTTGCATGAGATACGGTTCATAAACATCTTCAACGGTGCTTTCTTCCTCACCGGTTGCCGCGGCGATAGATTTCAGGCCGGCGGGTCCGCCATTAAATATCTGCACGAGTACGGACAAGATTTTACGGTCCGTCGTATCGAGTCCCAGCGAATCAATACCTAATAATGAGAGCGCTTTTGTAACGGCTTCAATATTGATGGGTGCTATATCGTACACTTGAGCGTAGTCGCGGACGCGCTTTAAAAGCCGATTGGCGATACGGGGTGTCGCACGCGCTGACGCGGCGATTAAGTGCAAGGCCTCGTTTTCAATTTTAATGTCCAGCATAATTGCCGAACGTCTTACAATCTCAGCGATGTCGGCGTTTGCATAGAAATCGAGTTTGTAATGCGCGCCAAAGCGGGTGCGGAACGGATTGGATAAGAGTGAAAGCCGTGTTGTCGCGGCAATCAGTGTAAAGCGCGGTAGTTTGACTTGCAGAGTTTTTGCCGAGGCGCCTTTGCCAATAATGATGTCGAGCGTATAATTTTCCATCGCCGGATAAAGTGTTTCCTCAACCGACTTATTAAGACGATGAACTTCATCAATAAACAAAAAATCGCCATCGGAAAGACCAGTTAGGATGGAACCGACATCACCGGCTTTCTCTAAAGCGGTACCCGATGTAATGCGTATGCCCGCGCCAAATTCTCGGGCGATGATATAAGCCAAAGTTGTTTTGCCAAGACCCGAGGGACCATGGATAAGTATGTGCTCAAGTGCTTCATTCCGCTTTTTGGCCGCGGCAATCAATATGGCAAGGTTTTGCTTGGTCTTATCCTGACCTATATACTCCTCAAAACCCCTGGGGCGCAGGGCTAGATCAAGAGCGATATCGTCATCGGTCGTTTGGGCGGCTACCGGTCGCGCAGAATTGGAGTTCTTGACATATTTTTGCATATGAGTTATACTTTATACACTGCCTCTAAAGAGGTTATTATCTTTAAAACCGCAGTGATCTGTAGGCAATTAGGGCCTTCCTTTATTGGCTGGCCTTAATCGGAGTAATTTCGCAGACGGGTATTCTGGTTCCGACTGGAGTATACCTCAGTATTACTCTAACCCCGGGGTTGCATCTTCGGGTTTTGCCTACAGATCACTGTGGTTTTAAATTACTATTCGCCGATAACATTCATAACCTCCTGCATTGAAGTAATGCCACTCACAACGCGCATTAAAGCGTCTTGCAATAAGGTTATAAGGTTGTTCTTCAAAGCTATATCCTGAATCTGTGAAATAGCGGGCGATTGTAGAATTAATCGGCCAAGCTCATCGTTCATCACAATAATTTCATAGACACCGATACGGCCTTTGTATCCTAGAGTATTGCATTCGTCACAACCAATCGGATATGAAATTTGTAAATTTTCATCGAGGGACGGCAGTTTAAATTGTGTGGCGATGGGGTCCAGATATTTTTTGAGAATGGCCAAATCATCAGCGATTGGATTTTGTTGTTTTTTACATTTTTGACAAAGGCGTCGCACCAGACGTTGCGCCATCATGGCATTAATGGCGGGTGCAATTGATTGGGGCTTTACGCCAAGATCAATTAGGCGCGGCACGGTGCCGGCGGCGTTGTTGGTGTGAATTGTTGAAAATACAAGATGGCCGGTTAGCGCCGCTTGCATGGCAATCTCGGCCGTTTCTTTGTCACGCATTTCACCAATAAGTATGACGTCGGGGTCTTGGCGGACGATTGCGCGCAAGCCACCGGCGAATGTGTAGCCCGCTTCAGCATCAACCTGTGTTTGCGTAATGCCCTCGATATAGTATTCGATCGGATCTTCAACGGTTATAACTTTCATTTCAGAATTGTTTACGAATTTCACAAACGCATAGAGCGTGGTTGTTTTACCGGAACCGGTCGGCCCGGTCGTGAGAATGGCTCCGGTTGTTTTTTGAAGCAGTTTTTTGACTGTTTCGAGTGTATCATAACGCATGCCTTAATCTTCCAATCGTTGGCGGATGGTGCGTGGATCGAGGATACGCATGACGATGCCTTCACCATAGGCGCCGGGCAAAATTGAAACACGCACCTCAATATCAATATCCTTTTGCCGGATGGTAAAACGGCCATCTTGCGGCCGGTCACGGACATTAAGTTTCATACCCGAGACAAGCTTCAACCGGCTCAAGATATTGGGATACGTTGTGTGCGGGAAATCAATAACGTCGGTCAGGACGCCGTCAAGACGATAACGCAAACGAACCGCCTTTTCTTCCGGTTCCCAATGTATATCGGATGCGCCGATTTTTAGGGCGCCGGCGATAAGCATGTCCACAATCTGTGTAACAGGCAGATTAACAATACGCTCTTTGAGATCTTTGAGCGTGCTAATGCCTTTTTGATACGTATCAATGGCATTTTGATCAAGCTGAACAACACCTGTCTGACTAGTATCCTTTTTTGTGCTGATTCGATAACGTTCCCAGGCCTTGGCAAGGCCTAACTCGGAAACAATTATAAGATTACATGTAAAATTTTTGTCGGTGAGCATTTTAAGTACGGCTTGAGTTTCAGCTTGTTGTGGATCAAGAACGGCAACCGTCAATGATGATGCTTTTTTGTTGATGATTGCTAATTGGCCACGGCGGGCTTCATCTTCCGATAAGAGTAAAACCGATGACGTATCAATGGGAAAAATTTGTAAATTCGCGTATTTAACACCCTGTATTTGGGCGCGTGCTTGCGCCGCCTCCTCGAGACGCTGATTTTGCATGGCCACAAGTTTCTTATCAAGCTCTATCTCGAGATTTTGGCCTGGAGTAGTATTGGTCTGCGGTGAATTCATGTGTTATGTAGTGTATCAGGAAACGGACTCTTAGTTCTCAACAATCCTTACTAACGGTCTAGCATGTGTCGGCGAGCTATAAAATGTGAAAAAGGGGATATTATGTTGATAACAACGTCAGTTATATACCTGACGTTGTGTGGATATTGACACGCATGGATAGTTGGTGATAAGATGACTTTCTATGGTTGTATTCCGTGGATGTCCGCTGGGAAGCGGATTTCGTTTTAAATAGTAACTATATTCATATCATGTTTGACGCAAAACAATTCCTATCGGCCATTAAACAGATTGCCGACGAGAAGGGTATTCCAGAAGAAAAAATATTAAGCACCGTTGAGGAGGCCATTGCCGCCGCGTATAAGCGCGATTACGGCGAGAAGAGTCAGATCATAAAAGCGAAACTCGACCGTGAGACCGGTGATGTTGCGATATCACGCGCGCGCATCGTCGTCGAAGGATTTGACGCCGACGGCTATGTTACCGGAGAATTACCGGTAGTTGAAGAAGATAAACAGCATGCTGAACGTGTCAGCGCGCGTGGCGTTGCCGTGGAAGATACCGATGTCATTACCGACGCGCAGGGTCGGATAAAAGTAAAATACAATCCGGAGAAATATATTACGATTGATGAAGCTAAGGAGGCAATAAAGAATCCAAAAGTCGGCGAGCGCGTTATTACCAACCTCGAACCAAAATCAGATTTCGGTCGTATTGCGGCGCAGACGGCCAAGCAGGTTGTGATTCAGCGTTTGCGTGAAATTGAACGTGAGGCGATTTTCGAAGAATTCAAAGAGAAAGAAGGTATGATTGTGTCAGGTTTAGTCCAGCGCATTGAGGGTCGGATTATCTATATTGATCTAGGCCGTACGAATGGCATCTTATTGCCCACGGAACAACTCTATTCCGACAGTTACCGCCTTAATCAGCGTCTGCGATTTTTATTAGTACGCGTTGAACAGACAAGCAAGGGACCGGTTTTGTATCTCTCGCGGGCTCACCCGCGTCTAGTTATGAAACTCTTTGAATTTGAAGTGCCTGAAATCGAAACCGGGGCCGTTGAAATTAAAGCGATTGCGCGCGAAGCCGGTTCACGTTCAAAGATCGCGGTAATCTCTCACGAAGACGGCGTTGATCCGATCGGCTCACTCGTCGGCCAGAAAGGTGTGCGCGTACAAACAGTTATCAACGAACTCAACGGTGAAAAAATAGACATTATAGAATGGAATGAATTACCCGAACGCTATATCTCGCAATCACTCTCACCGGCAAAAATTATCGGTGTGAAGATCTTGAGTATAGAGCAAAAACACGCTTTAGCCGAAGTTGCCGAAGACCAATTCTCGTTGGCTATTGGTAAAAAAGGTCAAAATGTACGTCTTGCCGCGAAACTTACCGGCTGGAAAATAGATGTCCGCGCCCCGCAATCCGCGCTCTCGGCCTCTGAATCTTTGGCTGATCCTGAAATCGCCGATACCGATGTACAAACACTCGTCAACGACGCCCCCGACACGCAACCGAATTCTTAATCATGATTAGTACTAATAGAACAGAAGGCGTTGCCGGTGCAATCGTCCTTACGGTCACTGTTGATAAGGAAGATTTGCAAGATTATCTTCGTGAGGTTGAGAAACGTTTTGCAAATGAACTGCGGATGGATGGTTTTCGCCCCGGAAAAATTCCGCGCGAGGTCTTAATCGCGAAAGTCGGCGAGGCACGTATTCGCGAAGAAGCGCTGGAATATACCGTCCAAAATAGTTTTATAGAAATAATCTCACAAGAGAGGTTGGATGTTGCTGACCATTTTGATCTAGCGGTCGTCGAAAATACCAGTGAGCGGCTTGTCTATAAAATTTCTGTCATTCTGTATCCGGATGTTACACTTGGGACTTATAAGGGTTTGTGTATTGAGCGCATGCCTGTTCACGTCAGTGACGATGAAGTAAATAAGGTTATTGAGAACCTACTTCAGTCACGCGTCAAAATTACACTCGTAAATCGGCCGGCCCGACTCGAAGATCGTGTCGAAGTTGATTTTACCGTGACCGATAATGGCACGGTTATTGAAGGCGGTCATAGCGAGAATCACCCGTTGATTCTCGGTCGGGGCAGTTTTGTACCCGGTTTTGAAGAGGCGATTATAGGCATGATCGTTGGTGAACAAAAAGATTTTGAACTGACAATGCCCAGTGATTACCACGAGGTCTCGATTCGCGGTAAAAAATTAGCATTTCACGTATTCTTAAAACAAGTTGCCGAACGCGTTATTCCGAAACTCACTGATGAATTTGTAGCTATTCTCGGCAAGACATTTAAAACGGTTGCCGATGTACGTGTAAATATTCATGCGGGCCTAACTTTGGAAGGTGAAGCGAAAGAGCGTGACCGTGTACGACTCGATTTATTAAATCAAGTCATTAAAGCAAGCGGTATCATAGCCCCGCCGCGGCTGATCGAACGTCAGCTCGATTCAATGCTTCGTGATTTGCGGCAAGACCTGGCCGGCAAAGGCCTTAACCTTGATCAATATCTTGAGCATCTAAAAAAAACTGAAGCCGATTTGCGCGCCGAATGGCATGAACGCGCGCAACAACAAGTAAAGCTCAATGCTGTCGTACGCGCTATCGCGAAAGCTGAGAAACTTTCGGTTGATGAGAGTGATGTTGATGAACAGCTTCAGCTGACGCTTGAACGCTATGTTCATAATCAAGCCAAGGGTGAATATAAAGCCCTAAAAGATGTTGATGCTGATGGGTTGCGTTCGCGCATTGCCGACGGCTTGGTCGTCGAGAAAGTTTTTGAATTTATCGAACAGCATGCGCATGGCATTGAAACACCTATCAACAATTTTAGCTCTAGCACAACTTAGTAATCTCACGCTACAATAGGATGTCGCATGATATCCATTCGAAACATTCATTTTATTATCCGTGTCGCCATCGCCGCGGTTTTTTTATGGTTTGGTATTGATATTTTGCGTCACACCGCAACATGGATTGCTCTTTGGTTACCACCAAGTATTGCGCATCTGGCGGAACGAGTCGGCTTGGCCGCAAATCAATTCCTATACATTGTAGCGATCTTTTCCATTCTCGTAGCCATTAGTCATGTGAGCGGTCTTTTTATAAGATTCTTTTCGGTGCTTGGCGCGTGTATTCTTCTGGTGCAATTATTAAGTAGCGGTTTTACCAGTGCCACTGTTGTGGCTACGGGTCTGGCTATCATTTTGCTTGCATTAACGCAGTGGCCCGATAGTGTTTCGCGTTATTGATTGTTTTGTTGTCGTTGACCCGGTATACTAAAATCATTATGAATAAAGAAAATATAGATACTCCTACGGTGTCAGATACAGCGATCGCGTCAGCATCAATGCGAAGTTCAAAACCTGCCTATTCACCGTTTTTATTACCTCTAGCCATACTCTTGGCCGGTGTCTTAATTTCAGCAACTTTATTGTATACGCGCGGTACTGCGGGGCCGACAAAACCAAAATTAAAGATTGAGAAAAACGATATCGTGCTAGGTAATCCGCGCGCGAAGGCGATTGTATACGAATATACCGATTTCCAATGTCCATTTTGCCGTAAATTCTTTGTCGAAACATGGCCACAATTAAAACAAGAGTACATTGATACGGGTAAAGTTCGCTTCGTCATCAGGCAATATCCGCTTGAGTTTCATCCAATGGCCGCACCCGCGGCGCAGGCCTCTGAATGTGCGCAAGAGCAAGGTAAGTTTTTAGAGTTCCATGATGCAGTTTTTAACGGCCAAGTTCAGAAAGATTCCCAAAAATTCAGTAAGACAATTATGTTCACACAAAATGACTTAACCCAATGGGAAACAACTGCCGGCCTTGATCTGACCGCGCTCAATACTTGCTTGGTATCTAAAAAGTTTGAAGCCAAGGTAAAATCAGATCAGGATACGGGTGCCGGTTTAGGTGTGCGTGGTACACCTTCGTTCTTTATCGGTGAGACATTCATTGAAGGTGCTTATCCATTTGCAACGTATCAAGATGCTATCGAAAAACTACTCGCCAAGTAATTGACTAACTGTATAAATACGATACAATACAGCTCCCATAACGGAGCTGTATTTATTCCATGAAAAAACGCATTTATCTCGATTATGCCGCGGCGACACCGCTGGACAGGCGAGTGCTTAAAATGATGAGTCGGCTTACGTGTGTGCCGGCCAATGCCTCATCAATCCATACCGAAGGCCGTGCCGCCCGTAGCCGTCTTCTGGCGGCACGCACCAAGGTTGCCAAAGTATTGACTTGTCGGCCGGAAGAAATATTTTTTACATCATCGGGTACGGAAGCAAATAATCTTGCATTACAAGGCATTATTGTCGCATCAAAAACAAAGAAACCGCATATTATTACAAGTAGTATCGAACATCACTCGGTACTCGCGACAACGCGGGCATTAGTTCGGACGGGCCGCATCACACTCACCGAATTGTTTATTGATGGGGCTGGGCTTGTTTCGGTTGCAGAGCTGTCACGCCAACTCAGGCCAAATACCGCGCTGGTGTCTATCGCGTACGCCAATAATGAAATTGGCACAGTTCAAAATATAACCGCGCTAAGTAAAGTTATAAAAGCGTATAATCGCAAAAATAATACCAATGTTTTATTGCATACAGATGCCTGCCAGGCACCCGGCTTACTATCACTCCATGTACAAAATCTCGGTATTGATCTCATGACTATTAGCAGTGGCAAGGTATATGGACCACAGGGGATTGCTGTTCTTTACGTTCGTCATGCTACGCCCATTATGCCGATTCTTTATGGTGGCTCTCAGGAACGCGGTTTGCGTCCGGGTACTGAATCTGTGATTCTGGCCGAAGGTTTTGCCGAAGCACTCGCTCTTGCCGAGCACATGCGTGCTGAAGAAACCGTCCGGCTTAAAAAACTTCGCGATTATCTGATTAAAAGTATCTTAAAAAATATTCACGGCGCGACTCTCAACGGCCATCTAGTACAGCGTCTGGCAAATAATATAAATGTTTCCTTGCCAAATACATCAGGCGAGATGCTGGTACTTGCTCTAGACCGCGCCGGTTTTGCGGTCTCGACTGGTGCGGCTTGTACTGCTCGTGAAACCGGCCAATCACACGTATTAAAGGCACTGAGTGCTGACCCGGATGATGGTAATTTGCGTATTACCCTTGGCCGTTCGACAACAAAAAAGGAACTCGATGAGTTCCTGGAAGTGTTACAAAAAGAGATGTGCTAATAAAAACAGTTTAGTATTTTTGAAAATGATTTAAAAGTGAGTTTCAAATTCAAAAAAAAGTCCCGTACCAGACGAGGTACGGGATCACTTTGCCTGAGGTCAGTTAAGGAGCTTCTTGACGATTCTTGAGAGGTCATCTCTGCCACCGTTACAGTTGTCGTGGGTTGGCACGACGAGCGAGATGTTCTCGTTGGCCTCGAGTCCACCGAACACATTTTCATCGCATCCGCAACTGACGAGTGCGACCTTTACACCTGAATCCGCCAGGCGCCGTGCGAGCCGAACAATCTCGTTGAAGCGCGACTTCCCGGCGTAGAGGACCACCAGCGACCTGGACGCGATCTGGGCGAGGCCATCCGAGACCTTGTCCACTCCTGTCGCCTTCGTCGCCTGCGCCCCCTCGTTCGGGATATAGCCCAACGGCGTTCTCAGATTGGCATAGGCCGCACCGCCACACACGATGGAGATCCGGCGAACGCCAGTGCTAAGCTCGCCACCTTCCGGGTGACTGTTGAGGTTGTTGTAGGTCGCGACTACTACGTTATTGATGCCGGAGGCGAGCTCGGATAGGCCAGCTAGAAACTGATCCATGGTTACTGTCATAAAAAAACCATCCTTTCTACTTTTCTGGTGTCTTGATTGTTAAATGTGCGTCTGTCATGAATTATCCCACAGCAGGTCATGGAAATTTCCCACCGGATAACATTATGAGCATAGCAGATTACAATTATTATGTCAAGTAAAAAAATCTAAACAAACAAAAAGACCTTATTCTAGGTCGTCAAATAATAAGTACTGTAATTAAAAATTTTCTGGCTTCAAATATCAGAATATGGTTTGTATATACCTATATCTTCTTCAGGATTATCCTTCAGTTTTTATCGGTGCGGATTCCTTTAATTCGCGTTTCCTTAAAGTATTCATCAGGGAGGAGTCGGCTTTGGCTCTCATATCGTCGTTGTAACACTCGGCCTAACCACCGCCTCACAAATCCGATTACTATCGGACCATCGTTCCGGCGTTCGACTCCTCACGTAAATCGCACAGGCGATTTACTCCCGTTGGTTTGTTACTGCGTAACAGTCCGCCCCCTGGGAGTCGAACCCAGAACCTCTGGATTAAGAGTCCATTGCTCTACCAATTGAGCTAGAGGCGGAAACTACCTAAGAAGATTAACGGGTCGTGATACCTTGGTCAAGGATTGCCAACGTCTTTGCACGTGCGTCACCTTTGGAGTGATTGCACACAATACAGCTTGTATCCATCCAAAAGTTCGATGTTTCATATCAACACTTTTCGGCACCTCAACCCGCATCGTTCCATAGTATAGGTTGTGTTTCTTATACCCCGTGCTATAGGGTTTAACAAAGCTTTTTCCGAAAAATTTTACGGGAATACCGGTTAGATCTGACCAAAATTTTTTTATGACTAACTCATTTTGTTGCGGGTATATATTAAGTCTACCTCGTAAAATATTTGCGGGAATATCAAATACTATTTTTAACCATTTAACAAAAAATAAAATTAAATGAGGATCAGAATTAGTAAGTGCCATAGACCCATCCTTACTTCCTTCTGCCCAATAAAGGGCCGCGCCCATAAGTTTTAAAGATTCTTTGGAAATAGGAAGGGCTATTTCTTTTGCTGCTCTAGATAGTATAACATCTACTT
>CAYHYQ010000001.1:0-2536 GCA_964360715.1 uncultured Candidatus Saccharibacteria bacterium | reverse complement strand
TCAATCTGTTTGGTGTAGAGTCGTCTTTTATGATGTGGTGCAAGGGGAATATTCTTTAGCCATATACTGAGTGAACTTTTTGCAACGGCTACTCTTTGTCTAATCTCACTATAACTTAGACCTTGTTTACGCAATAGAATTGCCTTTCTACGTTCTTGAATGAGGTGTGTCATACCTCCAATTATATCACACATACGATTTGCTCTATATATCATTGTCAACGATTTAAGTATTTGAGTTAGCAATAACAAAACACTTCGCTAGTTGCGAAGTGTTTTGTTATTGTACGAGGGTTGCTTCAATGGCAATACGTTTATTATCGGTACCCACCGGCCAACAACTTAAGAGCACAAGCGTGGGCGCGGTTGTCTGTTGGATCTTCTCGATGCGCGCATCAGCGGTGAAAGGAATGAAAACCACGGCTTGTTTCATGGCGAATGTAAACTGGCGGCCATCGCTATATTCCACAATAATACGATCACCCGGTTGAAGTTTGCCCAAGAGCGCGAAGACCGAGCCGTAGATATTTTTCTTCCAGATATAATCGGAGCTATGCCCCAATATAGTTGCCGCCCCGTTCAGACCCGGTTTCGATGAGGCGCTATAATGCACAACACCACGGTTTAGAGCGTTATAAATATGTTTTATATCCTCGCTAATACCGAATACAATTGGTACTGAAATACCAATGCGCGGAATGGTAATCGTTGCCGAATTCGGTAACGGTTTGTTAGTTGCCGTGATTGGCGGGCGTGTCGGTTTTACATCACCGCTGACAAGTAGTTTAGGCCTAGTTGTCAGATAATACTCAATATTAGCCGACATATAGCGGCCATTGATGACAATAAAACTCAATGCCGCGGCGACAACGAAGATTGAGACAAACCTAATTTTTAGTTTCAGGTTGCGGATTGCCATACGGCAATTGTTGAAGATACTTCTCTATACTAGAGGTTAAAGTTGAATTTGTCTTTATCGGTACGATCACGGTGCGCAATGCGCTTGGCATCGCGTTGTTTGAAAACGCCAGTGCTTGTGTAGCCCATGTACATCATAGTGAGCAGGGCGGCCAAGGAAATGGCAATGGCGATACTACCCACCGTACCGGTCGGTACGCGACTGACATCGGTGATACTGCCATTATAGACGGTTACCGGTAATTGGGTACTGGTACGGCTTACATTATCGGCTTTAACATAACCGATATTTGCCAGATAACTGGTGCCACGGCTATATGTGGCGACAGCGCCTGCGCGTGTGCGGAAGCGCACGTTCATTTCTTGGTTTTGAGTAACGGTGCCAATATTCAAACCGGCGTCAGTTACGCCATCCGCGGCACTAACGCTGTTAACGGTTGTACTGCCAGTGATATAGGTGAAGCCGGCCGGCAAGGCGTCGCTCACAATAACATTGTAGAGCGTATTCGCTGATAGTGAGCGCACGCGAATTGTGAATTCAACGATGTCACCCGGATAAACCGTAATACTGGCATATTCACCGGTTTGGCCACGGGTAATGTTCGCGCCGTATTTTTGAATGCTTAAAACACCATCAGTTGTTTGATTGTTTTGTACGTAGATTGTTACCGAATCACTCGCCGAACCGCCGTTACCGTTACAAATAATGGTGTAGGTTTGGGCGTAGGTAACATTGTTACTCAGCTCATTACCGTAGGTTGACTTGTTGCCACTCCAAGCGCCAGAGGCCGAACAATAAGAGGCATTATTCGAAGTCCAAGATAACTGCGCCTGCGTGCCCGAGTTGATTGTCACCGGCCCATCCGAACCGTTAGCTTTAATATCTACAGTCGGACCCTGTTGATTTTGCACATAGATTGTAACCGAATCGGAAGCCGTGCCGCCGTTGCCTGAGCAGAAAATTGTATAGGTTTGCGTGTAACTTATATTACTAGTAATTTCCGAACCGTAGGTTGATTTATTACCGCTCCAAGCATTACTGGCCGAACACGAAGTGGCGTTGCTTGATGTCCAACTCAGGTTGGCTGAGGTGTTGTAATTGATCGTCACCGGGCCGTCCGAACCATTGGCTTTAATATCAACCGTTGGGTTCTGTTGATTCTGTACATTAATTGTTACTGAATCATTCGCAGTGTTTGAACCGTTAGTACAGGTAATACTGTAGGTTTGCGAATAGGTTATATAATTACTAACTTCAGAACCATAAGTTGCTTTAGCACCGTTCCAACCACTGCTGGCGGAACATGAAGTAGCATTGCTTGAAGTCCAACTTAATGTGGCCTGGGTGTTGTTGGGAATTGTAATCGGGCCGTCCGAGCCATTGGCTTTAAGGTCAACCGTAACATTTTGCTGATTTTGCGGATTGATTGTTACCGAGTCACTCGCCGAACCGCCATTACCGGTGCATGTAATCGTGTATGTCTGAGAGTAGGTGATATTACCACTAACTTCGCTACCACTCGTAGCTTTCGTACCGCTCCAAGCATTGCTGGCTGAACACGAAGTGGCATTTGTAGAAGTCCAGCTCAAAGTTGCGGGCGTATTATAAGCTATTGTGA